>JASFSK010000254.1:0-6778 GCA_050114455.1 Desulfobacterales bacterium
GACCTATCAGGAATTTTCACACAGCATACTGCCGGGACAGGTCATCGTTATCGGCACCGACGGTATTTGGGAATCACGAAACAAAGACGGACACATGTTCGGCAAACAAAGATTTCACCGCATCATTAAAGACCATGCCCGAGGAACCGCCGCAGACCTCTTACAGGCGGTCATCGCTGAACTGGATCGTTTCAGTCATCCCCTGGAAAAGGAAGATGATGTAACCCTTGTGGTTATTAAAATCAGGGACCCACAGCAGAGTTAATCCGTAGGTATGCGGATGGTCTCTGAAAAGGCCGGAACCATCTGCTGGTGGCCGCTGAATTTTAAAAGTTTCCTATTGCATCCGACTACTCTATTGGCTATATGGTATGGGTTTTTAAACAACTCTCACTCGCCAAATCCGCAACAAGACCGCAAGCCCGTGAGACAACGTCATTGGTTGGTGAAATCGGGTTTGGGCGCCTGCCAACCGTAACGACTTACAGCAATTTTGGAGGAAAAATGGATCAACCCATTGAGAACTATCAAAAATTAAGGCTGACCGATCTGAAAACAGCCCTGGAAGCCAACAACTTCGATGTCTACCTTGTCGAAAACCAACAAGAGGCCTGCAAAACCGTTATCGATGATATCCTGCCTAAAATAAACCCCAAAACCATCTCCTGGGGCGGATCAATGACATTCACCGGAACCGGCCTTTATGATGAGCTTAAGAAGCATCCCGACCTGGAAGTACTGGACACCTTTGAAAAGAACATCCCGTTTGATGAAATCATTGAACGCCGCCGGCAGGCTTTGCTGGTCGATCTGTTTATCACCGGTACCAACGCCGTGACTGAAACCGGCCAGCTGGTGAACCTTGACATGATCGGCAATCGGATCTGCGCATTGACCTTCGGTCCCAAGTGGGTGGTCGTCATAATCGGGCGCAATAAAATCGTGGCGGATCTGGATGAAGCCATGTTCCGGATTAAAAACTATGTTGCCCCGGTCAACTCAATGCGCCTCGACAAAGAGACACCCTGTGTTAAAACTTCCTACTGTCAGGAATGCAAGAGCCCGGATCGAATCTGTAACACCTGGACGATCACCGAAAAATCCTTCCCCGAGGAAAGAGTCAAGGTGGTGTTGATTAATGAAGATTTGGGATTATAGCCGATTGATGATTGTCTGATGCTGCGGTGAACTCAGGCCCCAATAAAGATTAATTGACGGAGCGAAGTGACATCCACAAATATTCAATCTTCAATAGACAATCGACAATCATGAAAAAGGGGGTTTCACATGAAGATTTTGGTGGGTTACGATGGATCAAATGTGTCCAAAGAAGCCATAAGGATTGCAGAAACGCATGCAGCCGCTTTTGGGTCCGATATCATCCTGGCAAATACCATGGTTGGGGGGCCCGAGGTGCCGCGCAAGGATTTCGAGGACGCTGAAAAAAAGCTTGATTTTGAAAAAAATAGCTTGCTCGACAAAAAGCTTTCCTGCCAATCAATTTTGTCGGTAAGAGGTCTGCAGGCTGGTGAAGATCTGGTGCTATTGGCAGAGGAGCACAAAGTAGATGAAATCATTATTGGCGTGCGCCGACGATCAAAGGTCGGCAAACTCCTCTTCGGCTCTACGGCGCAATATGTGATCTTAAATGCACCCTGTCCGGTGGTCTCGGTTAAATAAAGTTGCAGGTTTCAGGGGTGTCCAAGCCGCCCGACCAGAAAAGCAGCCAGTCAAGTCAAGAAATAAAATCTAGGATGATATTCGACCATTTTCAAAACATCAATCATCATTCGTCATTCTTTTAATGGGAGGCAAGACTTGAAAATATCCTTTGTTTGGTTTGATATCGGCTATACCCTACTTTATATGCAGCGGGAGACCACATATCAAAAGGCCTTGCGAGAATTTAGCATCGACGTCCCGTTGGAGGATATCGAAAAAGAATTCCATCTGACAGATAAACTGTTTATGCGGGAATACCCTGGATTTTTCTTAAATCCCCGTGACGCATTCATGCCTGCATACCTTGGCATCATGAATTATCGAATGGGGTTGAGCGTCAATGTTTGCGAACTGGACGCCTGTTGGGAAGCCATTAAAAAAGAAGTTCGTAATTACTGGCTGCCCTTCAACGGCGTCGAGGAAGTACTGCAGGAGCTAAAACGAAGATCTATCCAATTGGGCGTCATATCAAACTGGGACTGCACCGCGCGGGAAATTCTAAGCCAGGCCGGTTTGACCGATTATTTCGATCACCTGGTGATCTCCTGCGAAGTGGACTGCAGTAAGCCGGACGCCCGCATCTTCAAATTGGCCTTAGAGAAAGCGTCGCTGGAAGCCGACCGCTGCATTTACGTCGGCGACAACTATTATGACGATTGCTTGGGTAGCCGCAAGGTGGGGATGAACCCACTGATTATCAATCGATTCGGCTCATTGGGTGTTGAGGAAATCGACGATTGTCCCGTAATTCATCAGCTGTCGGATATATTCACTTATATTGACTAGCTCAGGCAGGGAGACCCAAAAGGATAGAAATCTTATGTCCAATTCCTTGGATGCACCGATTATCGGTATCGACCGCGGCGCCTCCTGTACCGATTTTGCCGTTGTTGACGCCGATGCCCTGATCGAAATCTTCAGTATCGAAAACAGGGATTGGAAAAGTATCGAAACCGCCTACCAACGCTTGGTTTTAAAACACCAAACGCGACACGTCGTTTTCGCGGGTTCGCCAGCCGGTGTGCCGGCGTCGATAAAAGATAAGATTACCATCGTTGCTGAAATGGATGCCATCGGCTTCGGCGGTGCAGCCCTGGCCGACTGTGTTGAATGCGTCGTTGTGAGCATGGGCACCGGCAGCGCGATCGTCCATTTTACCGATAACAGCGCGCGTCACCTGGGCGGTTCCGGTGTCGGCGGCGGAACCATCAAAGGGCTCTCATCTCTAATCTGCGGTATAGACAGCCCGTCGCGGATCGAAGCTTTGGCCATGAAAGGAGATGCATCCAAGCTCAACTTAACGATTTCGGATTTGGGTTATGAACAAATTAGTTTTCTGGGTGCCGACATGACAGCAAGTAATTTTGCCAAGATCCAATCTACCCGGGTTGAAGATCAGGCTGCTGCAATTTTGGACCTGGTCGCTGAAACCGTGGGCATTATTGCCTCCATATGCGCCCGGTCCGTCAATTGCAGGGACCATATCGTCATGGTCGGAAAAGTCGCGCAGAACCGGTTCATCCGGCAGGTCCTGAACCTAGTCGGAAAACTGTATCAGACAACATTCATATTTCCTGAAAACCCGGGTTATGCCACTGTCTACGGCGCCGCAATTAAATACCGTTATGATATGACTAAAAAAGCGAATATCGAATAATGCCCTTTTGCAAAATAACCACCATCGGTTGGTGGGGTGCTTATCCGAGTGCCGGCGAGGCCACTTCGGGCTATCTCCTGCAGACTGAAGACAGGAATATTCTGGTTGACTGCGGCTCGGGCGTTCTGTCGCAATTGCAAAATTATATTCAATTGCAACATCTGGATACGGTCGTGCTCTCTCATTATCACTGGGATCATGTCGCCGATATCGGATGTCTGCAATATGCCGCCAGGATATTGATGGATCTCGGTGAGCGCAAAAAACCGCTTGAAATTTACGGACATGCGGAAGATTCAAATTTTTCCGGACTGAATTATCTGCAATACTGCCGCGGATGCGCCATCGAGCCGCCCAAGACCGTCGCTATAGGTGGGTTGAGGCTTACGTTCTGCAGAAATATCCATCCGGACCCCTGCTTTTCAATACGCTTCGAACATGCCGGCCGCTGCCTTGTTTATATTGCGGACACCGCCTGGTCCAATGACCTGGTAAAAATTGCACACAATGCCGATTTGTTACTCTGTGAGTCGAGCCTGTATGATGATTATCTCGGCAGAATCCCGGGCCACTTGACCTCAGGCGAAGCCGGCTCAATCGCAGCTCGCGCAGGGGTTAAACACCTCGTGCTGACCCACCTGCCCCATTTCGGCAATCACCAACGACTGCTTGATCAGGCCGGGAAAAAATTTGCAGGTAAAATAGAACTGGCAGCTACTGGCAAAGCGTGGCAATTTTAGGTGGAGTAAATTATCCCATCCATTCTGGGAATCATGGTCATTGGAATTTATTTGTAATTTGATGCTTGTTTTTTGGGATTTTTTTATTTGACCGAGTATCGGCGCTTAACGGCTATTTCTGTTACTTTACATCAATTGTATAAAGGGCTACCTCCATCGTTTTTTTTACATTGAAAAAATTTGGCCGTTTGATCTTGACGGTTTTATTGATCTCCACCATTGTATTTGTCGTCATCCGGGTGATACCGGGTGATCCGGCCCTTGTGATTGCGGGAATCGATGCCTCCCAGTCTGATATTGACGCCATTCGGGCAAAGTTGGGAACGGACAAACCCATAATCACCCAGTATGCCCAATGGGTTTGGAGTGTTCTGCGCCTTGATTTCGGCAATTCCATGATTTCAGGTCAACCCGTGACGCGCCTAATATTGGAGCGGTTCCCTCTCACCTTGTCTCTCGCTTTGCTGGGAATCGTTATTTCCATATTCATCGCTATTCCTTTGGGGGTGATCTCGGCGGTAAAACGCTGGTCTTTCTGGGATTACGCGGGCATGGGTTTTTCGCAAATCGGCATGGCCGTCCCAAGCTTCTGGTTGGGTATTCTTTTGCTTCTCTTATTTTCCGTTAAAATCAAGCTTTTCCCTCTGTTTGGATCGGGAAGCTTCAAACATCTTATTCTGCCGGCTGTTTCTCTGGGTATCGCCCGTGCAGCCGTTCTGTTGCGATTGACCCGGGCTTCCATGACAGAAGAACTTAGCAAGGAGTATGTCGTTACGGCCAGGTCCAAAGGCCTGACCGAACGCATGGTAAATTACAAACATGCACTCAAAAACGCATTGCTGCCGGTCATCACGATTGCCGGTATCCAGCTTGGTTACATGCTGGGCGGCGCCATCATCATCGAGCAGGTATTCTCGTTGCCGGGCTTGGGCAGACTTTTTCTGTTCGCCATTTACCAGCGCGACTTTCCTCTGATACAGGGTGGTGTAATTTTTGTGGCATTTATATTTTCTCTGATAAATTTTATTGTCGATATGCTATACAGCCTGCTGAATCCTAAGATACGGGTAAGCTAGTTAAAATTCGATAATGGTTTAATTTCTTGACTCAAGCAACCAAAGACAACCTGCTCCACATCCGCAACCTGGATGTCAGTTTCCAGCAGCGGGCAGGCATCGCTCACGCACTGAGGGGGGTTGATCTCAACCTGAAATCCGGGGAAACCCACGCCCTTGTGGGAGAATCAGGCTCGGGTAAAACGGTTGCGTCCATGTCTGTTATGGGACTGTTGGCGACACCGCCCTGCCAGGTGAACGGTGGAGAAATTATTTTCCAGGGAAAAAATCTGCTTTCACTTTCTGAAAATCAACGGCGTCGGTTGCGGGGCAAAGACATCGGCATGATTTTCCAGGAGCCCGGTAAATATTTGAACCCGGCCTATAAAATAGGCGAGCAAATCAGCGAAACGCTGATTCTGCATTTTGCAATGACCCGCAATACCGCTGTTGAACAGGCCTTGGAATTTTTAAATCTCGTTGGTCTGGGCAAAAGCAAACGCGTTTTGAACAGTTATCCCCATGAACTGTCCGGTGGCATGAAACAGCGCGCCATGATCGCCATGGCGGTTGCCTGTCATCCGGCCCTGCTGATTGCCGATGAGCCCACCACCGCCCTGGATGTAACCCTGCAACTCCAAATATTAAGTCTGATCCGCAGCCTCAGGGAAAAATTTTCCATGGGTATTCTGTTCATTTCCCATGACCTCGGGGTCGTCAAAGAAATTGCGGACAAAATATCAGTCATTTACGCCGGAAAAATTGTGGAATCGGCTACCCAACAGCAACTTTTTACGAATCCAATCCATCCCTACACAAATCTACTGCTGTTATCGATCCCCGATGCCGCCAAACGCGGAACCCGATTGAGGGTCATTCCAGGAATGGTGCCGGATGCCGAGAATATCCCCGAGGGATGCAGCTTTCATCCACGCTGCCCGTTGGCGGAAGAAAAATGCCGCTGGGAAATTCCCCCAACCATCGACTACGGAGATGGGCACAGCGCCGCCTGTTTTTTTATCGGCAAAAAATGGATCGACTCATAGAAATAAAAAATTTAGAAAAGGTTTTTTATGGTCCGGGCCTCCTGAAAAATCAAAAAAGAGCGGTTCGGGCCGTTGATGGTGTGAGTTTCGGCATCGAAACCAATACGGTTTTTGGGCTGGTCGGTGAATCCGGTTGCGGCAAAACATCTTTGGTGCGTTCCTTGCTCTATCTCGATCCACCCAACAGGGGAGAGGTCTGGTTCGATGGAACCCTGCTCGGCGGCCTCTCGCCTCGAGATCTGCGATCCTTCAGAAAAAGGATGCAGATCGTTTTCCAGGACCCCAATAGCGCCTTAAATCCCAAAATGAGGATTGAAGACAGCCTGGCCGAGGGGCTTGTCAACATCAAATATCCGGCCGAACATCGAACCCGGCGAATTGAAAAGTTGTTAGATCTGGTGGGCATTGCACCTGCGCACCGTTCACGCTTTCCCCATGAATTTTCGGGAGGCCAGAAGCAACGCATCGTCATCGCCCGCTCCCTGTGTATGGAGCCTGATTTTTTAATTTTGGATGAGCCGGTATCCAACCTCGATGTTTCCATCCAGGCCCAGATCA
>JASFSK010000255.1:0-6759 GCA_050114455.1 Desulfobacterales bacterium
CCGACATCGTCACCAAAAACCCCAAAATTGATGCCGTTTTTTGCGATGTCGGCTGGCTGGCACCGGCATACCTTGATGTTTTCCTTGAGAGGGGGTTGCCGATTCCCATCATTACCGGTGACGATATCAACGGCTGGTTTAAATTATGCGACAAGCATAAGGTCAAGTCCGTTTCCGGCAGCTGGCCGGTCTATTGCGGCCGAACCGCCGTCAAGGCTACCGAATTGATCCTTAAAGGAGAGCCCACACCGGAAATCTGGTGGATCCCTCTGTTGATTATCACGCCCGAAAACCGATCCAAATGGTTCAAGCCCCAAATGCCGGATGCTCTGTGGCTCAGCACCGAGGTGCCGGAAGAATGGCTGATCAAGGAATTTAAACTACAGGAAAAGCTGACCTAAATTACCGAGAGCCGGCAAGGGTTGGGAAGATATGTTACCCGACCCTTGCCAAGGAGATGAGGGTGGAGAACAATTTACTTTCAATGCAACAGGTTCACAAATCATTTCCCGGCGTGCAGGCCTTAAAGGGGGTGGATTTTTCATGCCGTCGCGGCGAAGTTCATGCGCTCATCGGTCACAATGGTGCCGGCAAGTCGACTTTAATTAAGATCCTGGGTGGGGTGTATTTGGCCGACAGGGGCACCATTTTTTTCAATGATCATCCCTTTAGACCTTCTAGTCCGCTCAAAGCCGCCAAGGCCGGTATTAGTATCATCCACCAGGAGTTCAATTTGATTCCCGATCTGACAGTGGCTCAAAATATTTTCCTGGGGCGTGAGCCCAAACGCAAATGGGGATTTCTCGATTATAAGAAAATGTATGAAGGTGCCTGGCAGGCCCTGCAACGTCTCAACGTGGCCGATATCGAACCGCAAGATTTTGTACGCGACCTTTCGGTCAATCAACTGCAGCTGGTGGAGATTGCCAAGGCGCTGTCGGTTGAGGCTGAAATCATTGTCATGGACGAACCCACGGCCGCGTTGCCCCAGCCGGATGTTCAAAAACTGTTCGATACGGTGCGTGAACTCAGAGCGACGGGGGTGACGATTATCTATATCTCCCATCGACTTGAAGAAATCTTTGAGATTTGTGACCGGGCCAGCCTCATAAAAGACGGTCACATGCTGGCCACCGTCTCTTTGAAAGAAGTTGATCGCAGCGTCCTGGTTGAAAAGATGGTCGGGCGATCCATCGTTGAGTTTTTCCCCCGCCACTCTGCTACGGATTCGAAAGACATATGCTTTGCCGTAAAAGACTTTCAAACCGAGGCGATGAATCAACCGGTTTCATTCGAGGTCAGACATGGGGAAATTTACGGGATTACCGGATTGGAGGGCTGTGGCGCTACCGAACTGGCGCGCGGCATTTATGGCGTCGACCCACGGCTCAGCGGAGAAATCATGTTGGATGACCAACCGCTGGATATAAAAACGCCGCGAAACGCACTCTTGTCCGATTTCGGTCTGGTTACCAAAGACCGCCGCAAAGAGGGATTGATTTTAACCTCATCGGTTTTTGAAAATATGGCGATTCCCCTGAGGATTCGCCAAGGCCGTCAGGGGTTGTTAAACCTAAAGGAGGAACATCGTTCGGTAAAATCGATGATCACCAAGTTAGATATCAAAGCCGCCAGCCTCATGGTTGATGCCGGTTCCATGTCGGGAGGTAATCAGCAGAAAGTTATTCTGGCCAAATGGTTGTTGACCCAGTGTCGAGTTCTTATCGTCGATGAGCCCACGCGGGGGGTGGATGTTGAATCAAAGGTGGAGATATACAAGCTTTTGCGCGAATTGGTCGAACAAGGGGTGATCGTTATCGTCGTTTCCTCTGATATGGAAGAAGTTTTAGGGTTGTGCGATCGAATTCTGGTCCTCCATCGGGGCAAAGTAGAAGCCGACTTGGCCTGGAACAAAGCCAGCGAGAAAGCCGTTTTACTGGCCGCTACCGGATGTACGCTGGATCCGGAAGGACAACCGTTGGAGGGCACCTCCACTGTTTGGGAAAATAAAGGAAAAATATTAGATTGAATATCACCAACGCCAACGGCCCGACGATTTCCGGGTTTGATATCAAAAAGGCCGTTAAAAACAATACCGGTGTATTAACCGTATATGGTTCCGTTTTGATCACATTCTTTTTGGCTGGCATTATTGAGCCCGATGTCCTGAGTGTTGAAAACATACTGACCATTCTGCATCATATGGCCAGTTTAGGGGTGGTCGCCATCGGACAGACATTTTGCATACTATCCGGCACGTTCGACCTTTCAGTCGGATCGGTCATCAGTCTGTCGAATCTTCTATTTTCCGGAACGTTATATGGTCGCGCCGAGATGCTGCTACCGGCCCTGTTGCTGTCTTTGGGGATCGGCGTTGTCATCGGTCTCATTAACGGCCTGCTCATCGCCAAGGCGCGCATCAACCCGTTTGTCACGACTTTGGCAATGATGGCGATGGCCCAAGGCGCGGCCCTGATGTACTATACCGGTCCATACGGCAAGATAACACCAGCGGTTAAATGGCTGGGTTACGGCAAGATTGGGCCCATACCGGTGCCGGCCCTGCTGCTGGCATTTTTCTTTGCCCTTGGCCTAATCGTTTTAACCAAAACCCGCTTCGGCCTGCATGTTTATGCGATGGGCGGGGGTCTGGATTCGGCCAGGCTCAGCGGGGTGAAGACAGTGCGCATGCGTTTGGCAACCCACGTTATTTGCTCTGTGATGGCGGTCGTAACCGGCATCTACTACTCCGCTCGTATGGGCACCGGGGACCCCTACTCCGGTGTCGGTGTTGAACTGGAATCAATAGCGGCCGTCTGTATAGCAGGTACAAGCCTTTTCGGCGGCCGGGGATCGCTCTGGGGCACTTTGGGCGGCGTCATGCTAATGACCATGCTGTCAAATGCATTCAATCACCTGAACTTGACAACCACCATCCAGCTAATTATTCGCGGCGCCATCATTATCGCCGCGGTTGGCGTTCACACTATCAGAAGCAGAGATTTTGGAAAGTAGAATGATGACTGTCCGTGAAAAAGCCCTTGCCGATTCGGTGGCAATCAAAAGCATTTCGCCTGCAAAAAGAATAACATCCGTTGTAAAAAAGATACCATTGGCCTGGTGGGCACTCATCATTTTAATCGCAGCCACGGCCACCGTCTCACCGTATATTCTGATGCCGCGCAACATGGCCTACCTTGTTCGACAGGCCACTCCCGGCGCCCTGATGGCTTTGGGCGAAACTTTTGTGATTCTGGCCGGTGGTTTCGATCTTTCGGTAGGATCAACGGTTAGCCTGATCGCGGCCCTGGCTTCGGGTGAAATGGCCGCCAAGTCCGGAAATATCCTGCCGGCCGTACTCTTGTGCCTTGCGGTCGGCAGCACAATCGGCCTGGTCAACGGATTGATAATCACCAAACTGAAAGTGCCGTCATTTCTGGCAACCCTGGGAATGATGATTCTGCTTCAGGGAGTGGCCCTGGTGTACACCGGCGGTATTCCCAAAGGAGGGTTCCCTGATGAATTCCGCGATTTCGGATTGGGGACCTTATTTGGCATACCCTATCTCATCTGGATATTGATCTTGGTGGCCGGATTTTCTCAGTTCTTCTTGAAACGTACCGGTCTGGGTCGATCAATCCTGACGGTGGGCGGCAACGACAGAACTTGCTATCTGATGGGCGTCGCCGTTGACCGGGTCCGCATCCTTACCTTTGTACTCAGCTCTCTGTTTACCACCGTGGGCACCTTGTTGATGGTAACCACCTTCCGGGTCTGGGATTCTACCATGGGCGCCGGTATGGAACTTGAAGCCATCGCAATGGTTATTGTCGGCGGAGCCGCGATCGGCGGCGGCCGTGGCAGTATTGTAACAACTATTTTAGGCTGGCTTGTGATGACCATGTTGATGACGTTTCTCAATGTGATCGGTTTCCCACAAGCAGGAAGATTGCTGATTCAAGGGCTTGTTATCCTGTTGGCCGTCGCTTTTAACCGGGAGGCTCTCATGAAGGCGCGCTGAAATGATCCAGGGTGCCATGATAACCCGATCGAAAGAACGCATCCGGCAGCTTATTCAACCGGTTGGACTTTGACCCTTGGCAAAAATTTGTTCAACACAGAAAAAAATGGGGTGGTTGTGAGATTATATCAACCCCGAACATAGGAGAAACAACATGAAAGCAGCAGTTTGGTATGCGCGCAATGACGTCAGAGTTGAGGAACACCCCGATCCACCGTCTCCCCCTGCCGGCCAGGTCAAAATTGAGGTTAAGTGGTGTGGTATCTGCGGCACAGATCTTCACGAGTATCTGGGTGGCCCATTGTATGTTCCGACCACCGAACCCCATCCCCTGACGGGTGCCAAAGCCCCGATTATACTCGGACATGAAATGGCGGGGGAGGTGGTCGAGGTTGGGCCGGAGGTAAGCCGGGTGGCGATTGGCGACCGGGTTGCTTTATGTCCCATCATCGGCTGTCAGGAATGTGAGTACTGCCGTTCCGGTTTGATGGGGCTGTGCCCAAGCATTGCTTTTTTAGGGATATCCTGGAGTGGTGGAGGGTTTGCGCAGTTCGTTAATGTACACGACTACATGTGCTATCGGCTGCCGGACGAGGTATCATACGAGGTCGGTGCGCTGGTGGAACCGTTCGCCGCCACGGTGCGGGCCGTAAAAAAGGCCAATCTAAAACCGGGAGAAACCGTCGCCGTTGTCGGTTCGGGCGCAATCGGCTTGATGACCCTTCAGGCGGCCAAAGTGGCCGGTGCCGGGCAGGTCGTCGTTTTCGAAACCGCCGCCCGGCGGCAGGAGCTCGCCCTTCAAACCGGGGCATCGGCACTGATTGATCCGGCAAAACAAGATCCTCTCGAAGCCATCGCAGATCTGACGAAGGGCGCGGGAGCTGATGTCGTTATCGAATGCGCCGGAGTGGAGAGCACCGGTATTTTGGCCGGACAGATAGCCCGCCGAATGGGCCGGGTAATTGTAATGGGCGTTTTTGAAAAACCGGCCCTGCTCAATTATACGGACCTGGTCTATGGTGAAAAAACGATTAGCGGCAGCATGGGGGGCTATGGCATTTTTGACGAAGCGATTCAAATGATGGCCGATGGACGGTTCAACGGCGAACCTTTGATCACCGGTCGCATCGGCCTGGATGACATTCTTGAATCGGGTTTCGAGGCCTTGGTCCAATACAAGGAAGCAAACGTAAAAATCCTGGTGTCGCCCACCTGATTCGGCAGCTGTCTATCATATTAGGATGATCTTAGGTATAGAAAAGGAGAAAACATGGAAAATTTCAAATTATGCTTATTCTCATCGACGCCCGAAGTGGTTGATCTGGGATTTATCGTAAAAGTGCTGGCTGGTAACCCACAGGAACTTGTCGAGCGCACTTTAGATTGGGGCTACGACGGGCTGGAATTTTTACCGGACCCGCACAATATTCCCGATCCAATTCCCTTTAAGCACATGGTTGATGATGCCGGCATCGGTTTGTATGTCGTTAATTCAGGGCGCATGGCCGTACAGGATTTGGCTCTGATCCACGAAAATGACGAAATTCGACGCAGGTCCGTTGACGCATTCAAGCGCATGATCGATTTTGCGGCTCATTTTAAAGCCCGCGCAGCCTTGGGCATTGCACGCGGCAAAGGCATCCCCAACGCGACCAAAGAAGAGAATGATGCCGTGGCGGATGGCGTATTTCGGGAGCTAACCCAACATGCGGAGTCGACCGGAGTCGTCATTATGCTGGAAGCAGCTGAACCGGACATCACCAGCTACCTCAATACCAATGCCCAGATAATGGAATGGGTGGATCGCATTAACAGTCCCTGTTTAAGTGTCCACCTCGACTCCCATCAGCTCAATGGTGCTGAAAATTCCATCGAAGAGGGCATTAGAGTCACACGCGGCATGGCCACCCACATCCATTTGTACGACCCCAGCCGTTGGCCGCCGGGAGTTATCGATGCAGAAGATCAATTGAATTGGCCGGAAATCATTCGACTTTTGCGAGCGACCCACATGCCGGAGACCGGCTCTGTCGTCCTCGCACCGGAAGGAGATCCCGGACCGGTGGCGATAAAATCACGGGATTTTTTAAGAAGCCTGCTTCAGGCCAGGGATGGATCCAATGAAATTCGATAATAAGGTAGCCATTATTACGGGCGGCGGATCCGGTATCGGACAGGCAGCGTCCGAGTTGTTCGCCCGTCAGGGCGCCGGAGTGGTCGTTGCCGATTTTGATGCTGTAAGGGCAGGCCAAGTAGCTGACAGCATAAATGCCTCCGGGGCCAAGGCACTTGCAGTTGAAGTGGATGTTTCAAAGGCCGGAATGGTTGCCGATATGGTGCAGAAAACCTTGGATTACTTTGGAGGCATCGACATTTTGTTCAACAATGCAGGTATTCTGGTGGCCGGTTCGGTGTTAGATTTGACCGAGGAGGATTGGAGCCGTGTCATCGATGTAAACCTGACCGGTGTATATTTATGCAGCAAGGCTGTACTGCCCCATATGATTCGACGAGGGAAAGGCTCCATCATCAATGCATCATCCTCCACCGGCGCCCATGATGCCATCGAAAATACAGCTGCCTATGTCGCATCAAAGGGCGGCGTAGCCATGTTGACCAAAGCCATGGCCCTGGATCACATCAAAGAAAATGTTCGAGTCAATGCCATATGCCCGGGTCCCACAGATACGCCGATGCTGAGATCTTTTTTTTCTTCTGCCGAAGAAGTCAAGGAATTC
>JASFSK010000256.1:0-6734 GCA_050114455.1 Desulfobacterales bacterium
GACTCGCTGAAAAAGGGGAACCATCGGTCACCATCGGAATTGCATCCTATCCAATCATTACTTTCAAGAAACCCGATACGATTGACAATGCCCGCAAAGCACTTGAACATGCTGCCTTTTTCGGACCTGGCAGTACAGTGGTCTTTGATGGTGTGAGTTTAAATATCAGTGGGGACAAGTTATATGAAAATGGGAATATCCAGGGGGCCATCGACGAATTTAAACTGGCACTCTTATTAGATCCTTCTAATGTCAACGTGCACAACAGTCTTGGCGTTTGCTACGGCCTGCAGGGGGAATATGAAGCGGCGATTGAGGAATTCAAGACTGCTGCCGCCATCGACCCCCAGGAATACATGGCAATGTTCAATCTCGGGCTGGTTCACACACTAAAAAATCAGCCCAAAGAAGCCTTAAATTTTTTTCTCAATGCCGATAAAATCAATGGCGATGTATATGAAGTCGCGTTTCAAAGCGGAAAGCTTTACCTTGAGTCGGGTGCCTTGAAAAAGGCCAGGCCATACATGGAACGTGCCGTTAAGCTCGATCCTGATTCGGGGGCGGCCCATAGGTATCTGGGTGAATGCTATGCTGCCGAAAATATGACCCATGAGGCCATTACGGCCTACAAAAAAGCCATTCGCCTTAACCCACACGATGCCGCAAGCATGTCGGCTTTGGGCTGCTTGCTGGATGGCCAGGGTGAAAATCCGGAAATTACGCTGATGTTTTGTCGCGAAAGTGTCGACATATCGCCTGAAAACGGTCTTTTCCGCTACCGCCTGGGCCAGCTTTATTATAAACAGAATCGCCTTGACGATGCCTTGGCAGAGTACAAAAAGGCAGAACAATTCGGTTTTGATGTTGCAAGTGATATCCAAGAATTAAAGAACCGGCTATCAGCAATTTAAAATGTGGGCCAGTGGTAATTAGAAGGATATTCCAACAAATCCACCCAAGAGGAATCGTCTCCACAAATTAGATCCTGGTCAAATAGGGCCAAAAGAACACTAGCTTCTTCCAAATGAAGGATCACCATGCCTATTAAATTCAACCCAATCGACTTGAGTGGCGTACAGACCTACAATCTTTCCGATCGAAAAAGTAAAGTGGCCGCAGAGGATTTTGGCAAAGTCTGGCAAAAAGGCGCCTCCTACCGGACTTTTCTGGATAGGTTGCCCAAAATCCTGGCAGCCGCTCAATTGAAAAGCGTCGTGTCTGCCATCGTTGAGGCGCATCGGGCCGAGCGTACAATATTGTTCGGCATGGGTGCCCACGTCATCAAAGTCGGTCTAAATCCCATTGTTATCGATTTAATGGAACGTGGGCTCATCACCGGTGTCGCCATGAATGGCGCCGGTATCATCCATGATGTAGAACTTGCCATGGTCGGCCGGACATCAGAAGATGTCGCCGCTGCTTTAGACAATGGTAAATTTGGGATGGCCAAGGAAACTTGTGGATTTCTGGGTGAAGCTATCCTGTCAAACCACAAACAGCCTATCGGTCTCGGCCAAGCCGTTGGGCACAGTATCCTTGAGAAAGGACTGCCACTCAAGGAAAATAGCATTCTTGCGGCCGGAGCACGGCTGGGGATACCCGTGACGGTTCATGTTGCCATTGGCACGGATATCCTCCATATGCACCCCGGGTTCGATCCTCAGGCAGCCGGCGCCGCCACTCACCTGGACTTCCGGTTGTTTGCTTCCATGGTGGCCACACTTGACAAAGGCGTTTATCTAAATGTGGGATCTGCGGTAATTCTGCCGGAAATTTTTTTAAAAGCCACCACGCTGGCGAGAAACTTAGGATATACTCTTGAAAATTTTACAACTGTCAATTTGGATTTCATCAAGCATTATCGTCCAATGACAAATGTCGTCAACCGACCCACAGCCAAAGGTGGACGGGGAATCAATCTGATCGGCCATCACGAAATTCTGCTGCCGCTGATCGCGGCAGGAATTGTCGAAGAGTTAGATTAAAAATTGAACGACTATCTGCTCTCCAAAACAAATTAAATTCAAACCTCAAACAACAAATTCCGATTAGATAAATTTTAAGATCCGTCTACTCCTTACTTAATTGATAGAACCTTGCGCTGCTAATATGCTGCCTTGATTTTAAAGCACAGATGATTAATATTTACTTTCTAAATATACTGTCAAAGGAGGGTATTGAATGCCCATATATGAGTATCATTGTGAAAAATGCGGGGAAAATTTCGAGTGTTTGATCATCGGCGATGATTCACCTGAGTGTTCTTCGTGTACCAGCAAAAAGGTCAAAAAACTCATGTCTGCCTGCGGTTTCGTTAGCAAAGGCGGGGGAGGTGAAACCGTTTCATCCTCAGCCGGCTCATCATGTAGCGGTTGTGCAGCCAGCAGCTGCACAGGGTGCAGCCACTGATGTGCAAATCCTTGAAAATCGGAACAAGAGCCAGCAGGCTTGCCATGTGGCAAGCCAATTGGGTTAAATCAGCCATAGCCAAAACATATCCCCAACAAAACATCGAATTAATTACCATCAAGACCAGGGGCGACAAAATTCTGGACGTGCCATTGGCCAAAGTGGGTGGCAAGGGGCTCTTTGTCAAGGAAATCGAGCAGGCCTTGCTCGACGGCCGGATTGATGTTGCCGTGCACAGTATGAAGGATATGCCGGCAGAAATTCCCACCGGTCTTTGCATCGGAGCAATTCCGCCACGGGAGGATTCTTCAGATGTTTTAATCTCAAAAAAAGGTTATCTTTTTTCAGAATTAAAGCAAGGCGGAATTGTTGGAACCAGCAGTCTGCGACGGGGTGCCCAGATTCGTCACCAACGGCCGGACATTCAGATTGCACCGCTGCGAGGCAACGTTGAAACCCGTCTGAAAAAACTGCAGACAGAAAATCTGGATGCAGTCGTCCTTGCAGCAGCTGGGGTAAAGCGCCTGAAATTAGAGCATCGTGTCACGGAGAATCTGAATTCAGATATCATGCTCCCGGCCGTCGGTCAGGGTGCGTTGAGCATTGAAATCCGGCAAAATGATCCTGACACTCAAACTTTGATAGAGGTGCTGGATGATCCCGAAACCCGGGCCATTGTCAGCGGCGAACGAGCCTTTCTAAATTACCTTGGCGGCAGTTGTCAGGTACCCATCGCCGGTCATGGTGTCATTGATCAGAACACATTTAAACTCACCGGGTTGGTAGCCGATCTCGATGGTTCCCGCATACTCAAAGCGACATTATCCGGCTCTGTTGATTCGACTGAGTCCGTCGGGATCACCCTCGCACAACAATTGTTAGACCGGGGAGCCGATAAAATTTTAAAACAATTACAATCAATGGAATCCGCAACTCATGGAAGCTAAGGTATATCTGGTCGGAGCAGGTCCCGGGGATCCAGGGTTAATTACCGTCAGAGGTAAGCAATGTATTGAAAACTCCGATGTGATTATCTACGACTATCTCGCCTCCCCTGCCCTTTTAAGTTTTGCTTCACAGGATTCGGAACTTATTTATGTTGGAAAAAAAGGCGGGGATCACACCCTCGCTCAGGATAAAATCAATGAACTGATCGTGGAAAAAGCCAAGACGGGAGCCACCGTATGCAGGCTGAAAGGCGGTGATCCATTTATCTTCGGTCGTGGCGGTGAAGAAGCCGAAGAATTGGTGGCCAACGCTATCCCTTTTGAAGTGGTTCCCGGCGTGACATCCGCCATTGCAGCGGCTGCCTATGCGGGCATTCCCCTGACACATCGAAAACTTACCGCAACACTTGCCTTTATCACTGGTCACGAAGATCCCCATAAAAAAGAGTCCAACATTGATTGGGAGTCACTAGCCGTCGGTTTTGGTACCCTGGTATTTTTTATGGGAGTAAAAAATCTAGCAGATATCACACAAAAATTGATTGCCAACGGCAGATCACCTGAAACCCCGGTGGCCCTTGTGCGTTGGGGGACAACACCTCACCAGACTACGGTGACCGGCACACTTGGCAATATATCCGAGCGAGTTAAACAAGCCGGGCTAAAACCACCGGCCATCATTGTAGTCGGTGAAGTCGTTCAGCTCAGAAAAACTCTCAAATGGTTTGAAAAGCGCCCTTTGCTGGGAAAACGCATTGTTGTCACCCGTGCCCGTCAACAGGCCAGTGAGTTAACCAGGCGCTTGCTCGGGCTGGGCGCTGACTGCCTGGAATTTCCAACCATAAAGGTGGTCGCCCCCAAAGATTTGACGCCACTGGATAATGCGGTTCAAAATTTACCCAACTATGACTGGATCGTTTTCACCTCTGTCAATGGTGTCAAATTTTTCTTTGATCATTTGTTTGGCAAGAACAAGGATGTTCGTGCGCTCAGCCATCTACACACTGCCGCTATCGGTCCAGCCACCGCTGATAAGTTGTTCGACTACGGGTTGAAAAGTGACATTGTGCCCCAAAATTATCGGGCGGAGGCCGTGGTAGATGCTTTTCGGAAAATATCGTTAACGGGAAAAAAAATTTTACTTCCCCGGGCCAAAGAAGCCAGGCCCATACTGCCGGTGGAATTGCGTAAGATGGGCGCTGAAGTTGATGAAGTGACCACCTATCTCACAAAAAAACCCCTGGTCAACACCGATCAGCTCATCAAACATCTTGAAGAAAAAACCATTGATCTGGTTACCTTCACCAGTTCTTCAACTGCTCAAAATTTCAAGGACCTTCTCCCCCCGGAAAAAGCTGAGAAACTCATTCAGGGTATTACCTTTGCAAGTATCGGCCCAATAACAACCGAAACGGCTATAAAGTTGGGTTTTAAAGTCCCGATCACAGCAACAACTTATACCATCCCAGGGTTGTGCGAATCCATTGTCAACCACTTCGGCAACGATAATAAATAGCCGGCCGGCAATGTTCCGCGCTAGCATCATCCCCCAACAAAACCTCTGCGAAATATTAGAAGCTTTGATAAATATTGACCTTTTAACATTTTCTGATATACACTGATCAGCCTTGGCGCTGATTGCCGGTGCCATACACGGATGCCGATTACGATCGGCGGAGGATATATCTTAAGCACGGGTACATACCACTCCCCTTAAAAGTTGTCACAGTATCAACCGATGCGGAGTATATATTTTATATATAATTATTTCAAATATTTAAAATGAATGATATTTTAAACAACCTACCGCTGCTGGTCGATGAAATCAAGTCCATGAGGGATTCCATCATCACCAACATCGTTTTAATCGGTCAAGTCCCCGCACCGACATTCAAGGAAAAGAGACGCAGCAGTCTCTTTCAGGAACGCTTGGCCGAATTCGGCGTCGATGAAGTGACCACAGACGGTTACCGCAATCCCATCGGAATTATAAGAGGCGCTTCCCAGGAAAAGCCGCCCATTTTTGTCATCGCGCACTTGGATACTTTTTTTGAAAGAGACATCGTTCACAACTATACTATTCGGGAAAACACCATCACCGGACCGGGGATACTGGACAATTCCCTCGGGGTTGGGGTCTTGACTTCCCTCCCGATCATTTTCGATAGACTGGGGATACGTTTTGAATCAGATATTGTATTGGCCGGAACAATTCAATCCATTGGAAAAGGTAATTTACGCGGAATTCGGCATCTGTTAAAAACCTGGCCCACCCCGATCCGGGGGGCAATTTGCCTGGAAGGAGTCGAGCTTGGCCGCCTCAATTATTTTTCAGATGGAATGATAAGAGGGGAAATCGTCTGCAACATCCCCGAAGAAAAGGGCGTGATGTATAAATTCAGCCCGAATGCCATATTGATTCTCAATGAGGTTATCAATGAAATTCTGAACCTGCGGCTTTCCCAGAGACCTCGGTCACGCATTGTCATCGGTAAAATCGTGGGAGGTGCCAACCATGGCAAAATAGCCTATGATGCCACCCTGGGGTTTGAAATTCGTAGCGATTCATATAAAGTTGTCAAATCGATTTACAGCCATCTCAAAGATATTGTCGACGGAATCGGGCATGAAAATGAGGTCGACCTGAGTATAAAAACCATCAGTAATCTGAAAGCTGCCCGATTGAAATTCAACCACCCCCTGGTAAAAAGCACGGCCGCAGTTCTAAAAGCCCTGGGTATCAAAGCGGTCAGCAAATCAACCGAATCGGCACTGTCGATTTTTCTTTCGCGAAAAATACCGGCGGTGACTATCGGTATTACCCATGGTGAAAAAAATTATACAAATCAAGCCACCATGGAAATTGAGCCCATGTTCAAAGGAATTGCTCAGATCATCGGCGTGTTAAAAGCCATCGACGGCGGGGTCTGCGATGAACAATAACTGGCTTAGAGAAAACACCTTTCATTATTCCCAGTTCGGAGATCTTTCCCGGCTGGTCGACGAAAAGCAGGAGAAAGGTCTTAAAATCTCTTTGTGTCTGCCGACATTAAACGAAGAAAAAACCATTGCCAAAGAGATCATTATTATGAAGTCGGAGCTCATGGCCCGCTTCCCTTTGGTGGATGAGCTCGTTGTCATAGACTCAGGATCGACAGATAGCACCGTTGATATTGCCAGATCTTTTGGTGCAGACGTCTACGATGCCAATGAAATTCTTCCTGACCTTGAATCATTCAAAGGCAAGGGTGAAAATCTGTGGAAAGCACTTTATATAACCTCGGGGGATATCATTGTATATATCGATGCGGATATCAAAAACATTCATCATCGATTTGCCTTCGGTCTTATCGGACCGCTGCTGAGGTATGACAAAAT
>JASFSK010000257.1:0-6730 GCA_050114455.1 Desulfobacterales bacterium
AATTTTTCCCAGCTTGAGGCCGGTTTGCTTCATCACTTCCTTAAACACATTTTCGAGATTTTCATGGGTATAACTATCCAGAACTTTTAGTTTTTTCATCAGCAATGACAAGGGAGGCAGCGCTGGCGGCTTAAGAAATTTTCGGGCTGCTTTTTCCTCGAAGGTTATATCCTCAAGGAAAAAAAATAAGGCGGCTTGGGCCATCTCTTCAAGGGTTTTGCTGCGGGGGGCAAGGGTTTCAATGACATTGTAAAGATAATCCTCGTCATTACTTTCAATGCCGCAATTTACTAAAAAAGGCCTCAAGGGCCCCACCAGATTCGCGGGAGACGTCGCCTTGATGTGCTCCGCATTGAGGGCCAGCAATTTGTCAGGATCGAAAATGCCGGCCGAGCGGCCGATACTTTTTAGGTCGAAGACGCTGATCAGTTCATCTCTGGTAAAAAACTCCTGGTCTCCATGGGACCACCCGAGACGAACCAGATAGTTCACCAGGGCCTCGGGTAAAAATCCCATATCCCGATAGGCTGTCACTGACATTGCACCATGGCGCTTGCTCAGCCGGCTGCGATCCCGGCCTAAAACCATGGGAACATGTCCGAAAGTCGGCAATGGGCTCTGCAGGGCATGGTATAGCAAAATTTGTTTGGGAGTATTCATCACGTGGTCATCCCCTCGGATCACCGTATTAATGTTCATGGTAATATCATCGACGACCACGACAAAATTGTAGGTGGGGCTGCCGTCACTGCGGCAAACAACGAAATCATCCAATTCATGGTTTTGGAATACGATGTTTCCCTTGATAACATCTTCGACGACAGTTGTGCCACTGCGTGGGGCTTTGAACCGTACCACCGCATTATCTGTCTTTGCCAGTCCTTTATCTCGACAAGTGCCGTCATAACGCGGCTTTTCTCCTTCTGCCATGGCTTTTTGCCGCATTTTGTCTATTTGTTCCGGCGAGCAGGTACAATAATACGCATTTCCCGATTCAATTATTTTTTGAATGTAATCGTTGTAAATATCGAATCGTTGAGTTTGAAAATAAGGTCCCTCGTCCCAGTCGATATTCAGCCATTGCAACGCGTCAAAGATTGCGTCGACCGATTCCTGGGTTGAGCGCCGGCTATCCGTATCCTCAATTCGCAGGACAAACCTACCATTCATATGGCGGGCATAAAGCCAATTAAAAATTGCTGTTCGAGCACCTCCCACATGAAGATAACCGGTAGGACTAGGGGGAAATCTAGTGATGATTTGTTGCATTTAGACCTCCTGATCGTGATTGGTTGTCGGCGAGTATCAAATATGTCGATTTGAGAGCAATCATCTTATCCATTTTACAGTTAATTATCTGATATTAATTAGTTTATGTTTCAATTAATTTACTTAACATGTCTTATTGTAGTAAGTCATTAGTATTTCAAATAGGTCATTCGAACTTTCATCGTAGCTGGAAAGATCATAGTGTTTAAAATTATATCCTGTACTTATTTAGGGCTTCATCTCAAACAAAAGCCACGGTGCCAAATAAATTTGACAAATAATATTAAACGGTTATATTATATAAATTTAAAACTACCGGTAAGCTAATAGCATAGAAGTTGAGTTGACACAAGTATACAAAAGTTAATTCAGACCTTGAAAACACTTGACAATCATCCGAATTTAAATTACTAGAAGCCCACCTTTGATCCTGAGTAGTAAAAATTTTTAAACAACAAATATTTCAAGTGGTTAGGAGATTACTTATGGCCGTACCCAAACGGAAAACTTCCAAATCCAAACGTAACAAACGAAGAACTCACCAAAAGACATCGCCCCCAAATCTTTCAACGTGTCCTGACTGTGGCGAGGCGAAGCTTCCACATCACGCCTGTCCCAGTTGCGGTTCATACAAAGGCCGCACCGTCATTTCAACAGATGAGGATTAATCTGCATCCATCTCAATAATGAAATGAGACTATGATGATTCGCCGACCCTTTTTGTCTGATTTTGGGGAGATGACAGTAAAAAAAGTGGTGACTACGATGACCGGAGAGGGCCGAAATCCTTTGAAAGCCCATTTCAATTAGACCTTGTCCGCATATTTGACGGTCAGACGGTCAAATAAACCAAGCTTTTCATATCACCGAGTTCGCAATCCACCAACAACTTTAGACACTCGTATAAAATATTTATTGAGGAAACCTTAAAATGGCTGCAAATGAAATTTCCGGCGGTAAAGAACTTTTTGGATTGGATCCAGAGTCCCGGCAAATGGTACTGGATACAGTCGGTCAATTGAAAAAACGCCTGTTAACCAAGGAAAAAGTTCTCGAATATGACCAGAAAGAAATATTCCCAGAGGAAACGATTCGTGAAATGTTGGGGCCCGAGATCGGCTTGCAGCTTCTGATGTTGCCAGAAGCTTACGGCGGTATTGGGGGCGGTGCCCGAGACAGCTGCGCCCTAACCCGGGAAATGGCTAAAATCTGCCTGGGCATTACCACTGCATTTTTTGCCATTCAACTCGGTGCAGACCCGATCATTGTCGGAGGGACTGAAAAGCAGAAACAAAAGTGGCTCGGTAAAATTGCCGCCGGCGAGGCCTTGGTTGCATATGCGGTAACCGAACCCGATGCAGGCAGCAATGTTGCTGCCATTAAAACCAAGGCCGAGCCGGTACAGGATGAAGCCGGAGAAATCATCGGCTATAAAATAAATGGTACCAAGCAATTTATTTCCACGGGTGGATATGCCGAATTTATCACCTTGCTGGCCAACACCCCTGAAGGCGCAACTTTTTTTATTATCGAAAAAGACACCGAGGGTTACCATCGGGGAAAGGGTGAGGAAAAGCATGGAATCCGGGCGTCGAACACCTCGCCGCTGACATTCAGCGATGTCTTCGTGCCGGTGGAAAACGTTATTGGCGACGTTACCGGGCAGGGTCTGAAACAGGCCAGTAAGGTATTTGGCTATACGCGGTTAATGGTTGCCTCAATGGCCCTCGGCGGTGGTGAAGCTGCCATGGATATTGTCATTGCCTATGCCAAAGAACGAATTCAATTTAAAACAGCGTTGTCTGAAAAACAGGGATATACCCACAAACTGGTCGTGCCCCACGTTGTACGGCTTGCGGCGGCTGCTGCTTATATAGATGAGGTGGCCCAAAGACTTGATGCCGGAGAACAGGACCTTGAAGTCGAAGGTTCCATCGCCAAATTGTTTGCAACTGAATCAGCCAACAGGGCCGCTGAGGATGCCATGCAGGCCTTGGGTGGATATGGATATATCAATGAGTATGGTGTGGAGAAGATAAAAAGGGATGTGAAAATTACGTGTATTTACGAAGGTACGAGCGAAATTCAGCAGAACATTATCAGTACCTTCCGTTGGAAAAAGACGCGTAAGACCAAGGGGGATTTTTACGCCGGCATTGCCGATGAAATGGACAGACTCGAATCTGAGTGCAGCGATGCCGGTAGCCATTACATCAGCCTGGCGGCACGGGCTTTGAATCAGACAATTTTTCTGGTAAATGATCATCGGCTGACCCGGGAGCAATTCATCATGTTCAATCTGGCGGATATGATGATGCATGTAGAAATAGCTGCCAGCCTGGTACGTCGAGCTGCTTCTTTTGTCCGCGGCGGGAATGCGGATGCTGAAAAAATACGTGTTTTTTCCAAGCTATTTGCCAATGAGGTTTCCGAGCTGTTAGCAAGCAATATCTTGAGAATTTTATTGGGTTCCGGAAGATTTGAACCGGAACAGATAAATTCTTTTTTGGCGGAAACATCCCATACAGCATTCACTGAAAGTTACCGGAGCTTGGTTCCTTGCATGGACCGTGCAGCCGACATCATTTTTGAGCGAACACCATAAGCTGAAAGGAGGAAAGCTTGCTATTCGAAAATAGAGTGGTGATGGTTACCGGAGGGGCGGCCGGGATCGGGCGGGCCACGGCGGCAGGTTTTGCCAAAGAAGGCGCAAAACTTGCGATCTGTGATGTCAACCCAGAAGCGGGCAAAACCACCGCTAAATCGCTCGGACCTGAAGCCATGTTCCAACAGGTAGACGTATCCGATAACAAATCTGTCAATGACTGGGTGGAAAGCGTTGTAAGTCAATACGGGCAAATTGATGTGTTGGTTAACAATGCCGGAATTACCCGCGATGGCCTGATTATGCGCATGAAGGAGGCCGACTGGGATGCGGTGCTCAGTGTTAATCTCAAAAGCGCATTTAACTGCACAAAGGCCGTATCTAAGACGATGGTTAAGCAGCGCTCGGGACGAATCATAAATTTGGCTTCGGTGGTTGGGGTGATCGGCAATCCTGGGCAGGCCAATTATGTCGCGTCAAAAGCCGGCATTATTGGCTTCACCAAAGCTGTGGCCAAGGAATTTGCCTCAAGAGGCATCACCGTCAATGCCGTTGCGCCGGGTTTCATAGAAACGGATATGACGGCATCCCTGCCCGACAAAGCCAGGGAGGCGATGCTGGCCCAAATTCCATTGGGGCGTGCCGGAGCCGATCGGGATATTGCGGAAGCGGTCATGTTTCTGGCTTCTGACAAGGCCGCCTACATCACCGGACAGGTAATCCATGTGAGTGGTGGGATGTATATGTAACTATTGGCATTTTGCTTTTTAAATAAATTTGTCTGAGGCCTATGTGGTTTCAGCTAATCACAAGGAGGTAAGTCTGATGTCTATTGAAGATAAAGTTAAAAAGATTATTGCGGAAAAACTGAGTGTCGACCTTGAAGAAGTCGTTCCTGAAGCTTCGTTTGTGGATGATCTGGGAGCGGACTCCTTGGATCTCGTTGAATTGATTATGTCCATGGAAGAAGAATTTGACGTCGAAATATCCGACGAAGACGCAGAAAAAATTACAACGGTCAAAGATGCCTTTGATTACGTTGCCAATCACTAAAATGAGCGAACAAACAAATAGAAGAGTTGTCATTTCCGGATTAGGGCTCGTCACGCCACTGGGCATCGGTGTCAAACCGACCTGGGAGTCTCTATGTGCCGGGAAATCAGGTATCGGCAAAATTACTCGCTTCGACTGTTCCGATTACGCCACTAAAATCGCGGCGGAGGTCAAGGGTTTCAACGCACAGGATTTTATGCCCAAAAAAGATGCCCGACGCGTCGAGCTATTTATCGCGTATGCTTTGGCAGCCACCCGCATGGCGATTGAAGATTCTGGACTGGTGATCGACAAGACCAATGAAACTAGAGTTGGCACCATTACCGGCTGCGGGCTGGGCGGCCTGCAGTTCATGGAAGACACCGTTTTGCGAGTTGCGGAGGAGGGACCCAAATGGGTGAGTCCGTTTTTTATTCCGATGATGATCGGCAATATGGTACCTGGATTAATATCCGTGCATTTCGGTGCCAGGGGTCCCAATTCATCCCTCGCAACAGCCTGCGCGGCAGGTGCCCACGCGGTCGGCAATTCTTTTAGACTGATTCAAAACGGAACCGTGGATGCCATGATCACCGGAGGAACGGAAGCCGTCATCAGTCCTTCGTGTATCGCTGGATTCAATTCGATGAAAGCGCTGTCCACCCGCAATGATGATCCTCAAAAAGCATCGAGGCCATTCGATCGAGATCGGGACGGGTTTGTCGTCGGGGAGGGCAGCGGTATTCTGATTCTGGAATCCCTCGACCACGCACTTGCCCGCAATGCGCCTATCTATGCTGAACTTACAGGCTACGGAATGACCGGAGACGGATATCACATGACCTCACCGCCGCCGGACGGAAATGGTGCCGTGCGTTGCATGCTCGCGGCGCTTGAGGACGCCGGGCTGCATGGCAGTGAAATTGACTACATTAATGCACATGGAACTTCCACCCAACTTAATGATCTGTATGAAAGCCGGGCGATCAAAACTGTATTCAAGGAACACGCTTATTCTTTAGCCGTTAGTTCAACCAAATCAATGACGGGTCATCTGCTCGGAGGCGCGGGGGGAATCGAGAGTGTTTTTACAGCGCTGACCGTCAATAAAGATTTGATTCCACCGACGATCAATTATGACAATCAGGATGAGGAATGTGATCTGGATTACGTGCCCAATGTCGTGCGCAGTAAAAAGGTAGAGAACGCTATGACAAATTCCTTTGGCTTCGGCGGGACAAACGCCACATTGATTGTAACAAAATACAAGGAATAAGCATGTCGACGAACCCTAACCGAGCCCCCATTGTTATCGGCTGCGATCATGCGGCCTACCCCTTGAAAGAAAAGATTAAAGCCCATCTTTTTGAAAAAAGCATCGATGTGGAGGACGTGGGAACCGACAGCGAAATCTCGGTGGACTATTCCGATTTTGGCGCTAGAGTGGCACGTCAGGTATCGAATGGAAAATTCGACCGGGGAATTTTGCTTTGCGGCACGGGCCTGGGGATGTCGATGGTGGCGAACAAATTTCCCCGTGTTCGCGCCGCCCTTTGCAATGATCTTTTTTCCGCGGTTTTAAGCCGCCGGCACAACAATGCCAATATTCTGGTCATGGGCGGCCGAGTGATCGGAGAAGCTCTCGCAGCAGAAATTGTCAATGCCTGGTTAGAGACTCCCTTTGAAGGAGGGCGGCATCAGGAGCGGATTGATAACTTCCGAAGCCTCGAAAGGATTGAACAGCGTCTGGGAGCCAAAAATATCTAACCTAGGTTGAGCGGTTCAAGGTTCAATGTTCTGGGTTGAAAAGCATTTAGCAACTCC
>JASFSK010000258.1:0-6728 GCA_050114455.1 Desulfobacterales bacterium
GCGATTATTTGCATGCCCTGGATGTAAAGCTCGTAGATGCCTGTAATCAGGGTTGTCTGACGGATTTGAGCACCTATTTTCAACCCCAGAAACGGAAACGAATTTGCCAGAATAAACAATATCAACGAGGCGACGACAAATGCCAGGGTACGATCCAAACTGTTGGGCTTGTGCCTGTGCAGAACAGCACCGCAACGTGTGCATACGGCCACTCCCTTGGCCGGCAACGGTTTGATGTGGTGGATCAGGTCACAATCGTGACAGGCGATCAATGCGTTCATCGGCGTTATTTACTCCCTAAATTCAGAGCTACAGTTTGATTGTTATATACTTCTTATCAACGAATCAACCATTCAACTTGGTATCTGACGAAAAGTACCACCTTTCTTGTGTGAAATCAAACGTTGGATTAACGGACCAACATATTATCACTACCGTATACATATGCCACTTTATCGCCCTCCAAATTGATTGATTTAAAAGATAATTGACCTGGATCCGAAGTTGGCATACCATATGATATTTTTGGTATTGATGATGTGTGTTTGCTTTGATGTATTTTGAGATGGTTTTTTTCTAACAATGATTGAAACTCAAAGACCCTAATGAAAATATTATTCAGGGAGGTTTCGATGACAAAACAGGCGTTAACCCAGATGTTCTGGCTGCTCTGCATATCGGTTGTTTTGACGGCATGCAAAGAGAAGCCTGAAATAGTGGAAGTGGTGCGGTCGATCAAGACGATTACTGTCACCGAGCAGGCGACCGAGAAGATTTACAAATTTTCCGGGCAAGTCGCTGCAGTCGATTCCTCCGGGCTCAGTTTTCAGGTCAGGGGACAGGTGGCGTCGGTGGAAGTCGACATCGGCAATCGGGTTAAAAAAGGACAGTTGCTTGCTGAGCTGGATCCAGAGCCCTACCAGTTGGAGGAGGATGCGATCAACGCCGAGCTTGTAAAGGCCAGAAACAACGTTACCAAGACCAAAGCGGAGTACGATCGCCAAAGACGGATTTTTAAAGAGGGCGCGGGGGCCAAAAGATTTGTGGAAGTCTCGGAATACGACTACAAAGCCGCCAAGAGCGCCGTTGATTATAATGTTGCCAGACTGGATCAGGCCAAGCGCGATTTGCGCAAAACCAAGCTGCATGCGCCATACGACGGGACGATCGCTTGGCGGGCAGTGGAGCCGAACGAGGAGGTGGGCGCCGGACAGAAGATTCTCGAGATTAATGCAACCGGGAAAATGCAGGTAGAGCTGGCGATACCGGAAACCACCGTCGATCTGATTCACGTCGATGACCCGGTGACGATCAGCTATCCCACCCTTCCAGACGAGTCCGGAACAGGCCGTATTTCCGAGATTGGTTCGGCTGCCGTGAAGGCCAACGCTTTTCCGGTCAAAGTGGAGCTAAACGATCCGGACGAGAAAGTCAAACCTGGCATGACCGCCGAAGCAAATTTTACGATCAAGGATGAGAACCGCAAGCCAGGCTTTCTGGTGCCGTTCCAGGCGCTGTTGCCGGGCAGCGAGGCAAACCGGGGCTTTGTATTTGTGTTTGACAAGCAGACATCAACGGTCGCAAAAAAACCGGTGCATGCCCGTGGCGCTGAAGAAAAAAAAGCCATTGTGGACGAAGGTCTTTCCGATGGTGACATTATTGCCGTGGCCGGCGTCAGTTTTTTGGCCGATGGGATGAAAGTCAAACTGATGGAACAGTAGTTATCCGGAGAAGAGTCATTACGACGTTGACATAGTAATAATCGCCCCTGTCGGCGGAGGAATATATTATGAAAGGCATCACCGCATTTGCATTGAACAATTCGCGAACCGTTGTCATGACCATTCTGCTCGTAATTGGCGGTGGTATCTATGCATTTTTGAATCTTCCGAAACTGGAGGATCCCTTGATCACGATTCGTGAAGCGGTGGTGGCGGCAAAATATCCTGGTATGCCGGTCGAACAGGTCGAACGCCTGATTACCCGGCCGATCGAAGAAAAAATCCGCAGCATGGGCGAAGTCGATAAGATCAAAGATTCCACCTCCAAGGTCGGCGAATGCCTGATTCATGTGACCATCAAAGATGAGGTGCCCTCCGAACAACTGCCGGCAACCTGGAAACTGCTGCGCAACCGGATGGCGGATGTCAAACCCGAGCTGCCGGAAGGCACCATTGGTCCGATGGTTGACGACACCTTCGGCGATACGTCGGTGGCCACCATCGCGCTGTGGAGCGATGGGTTTTCCATGGCTGAAATGCATGAAACCGCCCGTGAAATGAGAGAGCGCCTCAACCTGCTCAAAGGGATCCAGAAAATTGATCTGACCGGGGTGCAGGATGAGCGCATTTATCTGGAGGTGTCCAACGCCAAGATTGCGCAATTGGGAATCGATACGGCCGATATCGGCAAGACCTTACGCCAGCAGAACATTGTTCTGCCCGCCGGCCGGATTAACGTCAACGATGTGGAATTCGTCGTTGAAACCCTGGGCCGTTTCAAGTCCACCGCTGAGATCGGAGAGGTGCTGATCCCGATTTCCGGCACTCAGGCCACGGTTCCGCTGCGTGACATCGCCACCATCCGCAGAGGCTACGTGGAGCCGATCGACAATCCGGCCTACTACAACGGCCATCCGGCCATCGTGTTAAGCGTTTTTATCCTCAAAGGGGTCGATGCGGTTGAGTTCGGCGAGCGGTTGCAGCGAGCAGTTAAGGAGATCGAGCAGTCACTGCCGTGGGGCTACGTGCTCGAATTCGCCACCTACCAGCCCGAGCTGATTAAAAAAGCCGTCAGCGGCATGGTCATCAATGTGGTTGAAAGTGTGGGCATCGTGCTGGTGGTGGTCATGCTGCTGCTGGGATTCAGAACCGGTTTGATTGTGGGATCCTTCATCCCCCTGGTCATGCTGTTCGGTCTTCTGGTGATGTATGCCCTGGGAATCGATATGGAACGGATGTCGCTGGCCACCATGATTATTGCCTTGGGGATGTTCGTGGACAATGCCATTGTGGTATCCGATGACATTAAAGTGAATCTGGAAACGGGCATGGCCCGCAAGGATGCCGTCTTAAAGACCGGCAGCTCGCTGGTGGTTCCTCTGCTGACCAGTACGCTGACGACCGTTTTTGCCTTTGGACCGATTCTGATGCAAATTGGTTCAACGGGTGATTACACCTCCTCGCTGGGTTCGGTGATGATTATTTTGCTGATGGGTTCGTGGTTTTTTTCCATGTTTTCTTCGACCTGCATGTGCTACTGGTTTTTAAAACCCAAACCGGCCAACGGCGGTGGTGGACAGCAGGCGGTCGATCCGTACCAGGGCAAATTCTATCGGATCTATCGCCGGATCCTGCAACTATCCCTGCGTTTTCGGTTTCTGGTGCTGATTGTGACCGGCGGCTTGTTTGTGGTAGCCGTCTACGCATTGACGCTGATACCACAGTCCTTTTTCCCGGGCGGGGACCGCAACCAGTATTTGATCTATCTCGATCTTCCGGCCGGAACGCGCATCGAGGAGACCGACCGGACCGTGAGAGAACTCAGCGCCTGGCTGCAGGACAAAGAACAAAACCCGGAAATCACCGGAACCATTGCCTATGTCGGCAACGGCGGTCCGCGGTTTTTTCTTTCCCTGGCGCCGGTGGACCCGGATCCGTTCGTGGCCTTTTTAATCGTCAACACCCAAACCGGCGACCAGGTATCCGAACTTGTCCGGCGTGCGAGCCAATACATACTGGATACGTTCCCCAATGTGCGCGGCCGAGTCAAGGCCATGTGGCTGGGCGGCTCTGAAACCGGGCTGATGCAGGTCCGGCTCAGCGGTCCTGATAAAGGCGTGCTGTGGGAACAGGCCGAGAAGCTGATGGCGGCACTGCGGGAAATCCCCGGCAGCATTGATATCAAGCAGGATTGGAACAACCGGGTGTTTACGACCATGGCCGATGTCGATCAGGCCCGCGCCCGGCGGGCCGGGGTGACCTCCGAAGATGTGGCCAATTCGCTGAACTTCTTTGTTGATGGTGATACGACCACCAACTTTTATCAGGGCAATATCGAGATTCCCATCGTCGGACGCGGCCTCAAGGCTGAAAGGGATTCCCCGGAAAGCCTGCGCACCCTCGGCATCCATTCGGCATCCGGTGACAGCGTGCCTGTCAACCAGGTGGCGGATGTGTACTCCGTGGGTGAGCTGAACCGGATCGTGCGTTACAACCAGGAGCGCACCATTACAGTCAGCGCCAAAAACCAGGTATTGAAGGCTTCCGAGATCTTTGCGGCCCTCAAGCCGACACTGGATGGAATGGAATTTCCCAAAAACCACCACTGGGAGGTCGGCGGCGAACTGGAAGACTCGGCCAGGGCCCAGCGGAACCTGGCCAAATGGCTGCTGCCGTGTTTCGGCGGCATTGTGTTTTTGCTGGTCTGGCAGTTTAACTCCATCCGGCGGGCTGCCATTATTATCCTGACCATGCCGTTGGTGATTGTCGGGTCGGTGGTCGGCTTGTCGGCAATGCAGACCGACTTCGGATTTATGGTGATCCTGGGGCTTTTGGCTCTGGCCGGATCGATTGTGAACAACGGCATCGTGATGATCGATAAAATTGAAGAAAACCGGCGCGACGGGCAGACACCTTATGATGCGGTGGTCAATTCGGCCGTCAGCCGCTTCCGGCCAATTCTGCTGTCGGTGTCAACGACCATGCTGGGATTTTTGCCGCTGATCATCAATCGCGATCCGCTTTTTTACGGCATGGCATCGGTGATGTTCTTCGGTCTGGGCATCGGCAGCTTGTTTACGCTAAACTATGTGCCCGCGCTTTACAGCATCTTTTTTCGGGTTAAGGTCCCTGCCAGATAATTTACCTGGTTTAAACCGCGAACCGCAGAATAACGAATATCGAACCGCAGAATCTCGAAAGATGGATGTCGCTGCGCTCAATCTTTTTATTAAATAGACAGAATACATTCCTTCGACATTCGATATTCGTGATTCGATATTCGATATTCTCTTTTTAAAGTTTCTCTCTTCGATCAGACTGGACGCTCGCGGCCAGCGGCGCCTGCTTTTATGAAACTACAGAAAAGGTGGCATCTTTTTAGCAGTCCTGACTCATTGGTGGGAGCGGCTTTCAGCCGCGATTGAAATGAAACTTTATCAATATTAGAGCATTTGAAGTAAACCCGCTGGGGTATTATGACCATTTAAACTAGCAGTGCAAAACTGCCGATAGCGGAACGTTATTCTGCCAAACGTTCTAAAGTACTAAGGTAGCCGAATTTTCGCGCCCCCTTCGCGGGGTTTTCGGCTCTGCGAGTCTACCGATACAGTTCCGGCCGTCTGTTGGGAAGAAAGTAGCGCATGCGGTGGCCCCGGACAGCTGCCAAAACCTCGGCCTTTAAATTTGCAACGATCATTGCTTCTTTGCCACCGACATTATCTTCTAAAATGTCTCCAGATGGATCGATTACTACCGCAATCCCAGGAAAATGCAGTCCTTTTTGATTTCCGCCGTTTTGATTGCAAGCGACAATAAACACACTGTTGTCAAATGCTCTGGCAGTCAAATGTCGCAACCATGAGGCCAATTTTTGCGTTGGGGTGCCCCGGGGTGACGCATGGGGCATGAAAATGATATCGGCACCATCAATGGCCATGCGGGTGGAAAGCTCAGGAAAATGGGCATCATAGCAAAGCTGAATACCCAATTTCACGCCTTCAATCTCAAATAAGGGAACTGAATTGCCGGGAGAAAAGACCTTGCGTTCAGGCGGTGCAATATGAATTTTGCGGTAGACACCTGAAACGTTCTCGGGTGTGACAACCAAGTGGCTGGCGAAAATACGGCCTTTATCATCTTTTTCAGCCATACCCGCCAGGATCACTATTTGATTCTCCAGTGCCAACTGGACCAGACCCTCAGTGATGGGCCCCGGTATTGACTCAGCGCAGACTTTAATGTCCAATTTTGTGCTGTAGCCGGTAACATTCATTTCAGGGAAGCAGATCAATTGTGCTTCGTGGTTCTTTGCCCGTTTAACCCATGAAGCCATTTTTTCCAGATTATCTCGGATTCGGTTGACTGCAGAATTGAATGTCACAGCTGCAATGCGGATGTCTTTCATGACACATCAAATTGGGCATTTATCTTAAAAACCCTGGTTGCCGGCAGATTGAGAATATCGGATACACCGGTCTCTACTGCAATGATATTCAGATTTTCCTCTATTTCGGCTGCAGACGGGGCAATAAACGTAAACCAGACATTGTAGGCATTGTCACGCTGGTAATTGTGAGTAACACCGGGAAAGCGGTTGACCACCTTGGCAAAGTGCTCAATTTTTTCTTCCGGCACCCTAGCAGCACACAGGGTACTTACAAAGCCAAGCTTTCCGGGAACGAAATTTCCGCCAATTCGGCGGATAATACCGATTGTTTTTAACCGTGCAACCCTGGTCAATACCTCTTTTTCGGTCAGATTTAATTCTTCAGCCACCACATGCCAGGGGCGTGAGGTTATCGGGAAATCCGATTGGATCCGATTGATGATTTTCTTATCGATATCGTCTATTTCCTGCATGGGTGCTTCCTATCATCAAAAAATAGCCAAATTAATTGGACAGTGAAAATCGGCAGCCACCGTCAGAATTGGGTGTATGAGGATAGCCCCAGGAAGGCCCTGACCATCTCTGTGAATGGTCGCTGATTAGTTAGTTTCCATCCACAA
>JASFSK010000259.1:0-6720 GCA_050114455.1 Desulfobacterales bacterium
CACCCGTGGCCCCTGTTTGGGGCACATCTGTCCGGAAGCCTGGAACGGCGGGCCGATTGCCTATGTCCGCGACGGAGATTTGATTGAGATTAATATCCCTGAAGGAAGGGTTGAATTGCTGGTGTCCGAGGACGAGATGAAGCACAGAAGGGAGCAGGGCCTGATTCGTCCCAGCCATCAAGCACCGGGCATGCTGTCAGCCTATCGGAAAACCGTCGGCGGGGCCGATACCGGTGCTGTCTGGCTTTAAAACGTTTGGCAGAATAACGTTCCGCTATCGGCAATTTCGCAGTGCTGCTTTAAATAGTCATAACACCCCAGTTGGCTTATTCCAAACGGTCAAATCTTTCAAAAATAAAAAGGCTCGGCCATTGAAAGCACTCAGAAATTACTACGAGTTCGTCGATCAGGTTGAAAACAACTGTCGCCGGATACAGGAGAAGTATGCCGAGCACATTTTCTGTGAAAAGGGATGCGCCGGCAACTGCTGCCGTATTCATCTATCGGTTTTTCCTGTCGAAGCTATTTCGCTTGCCACCGCCTTGAAAGAATTGCCCGGTAAAATGCGAAGTCACATACGCCAGAAAGCCAGAGTCACTAATAGCTTTGGTCCCTGCCCGCTTCTTGAAGAAGGTGCCTGCCTGATGTATGCATCGCGGCTCATTATCTGCCGAACCCATGGCCTGCCGATGCGGCTTGAATATCGGGGCCATCACTCCATCGGATTTTGTCAGAAGAACTTCCGCAAACTGAATCCTCTTCCGGATGATGCCATTATTAATCTGAATTTGCTAAACCAGCATCTTGCAGCCGCCAACCAGATGTTTGTAAATGAATTGTCCGGTCGTTTTAATTTGCTTTCCCGATTTACTATTGGGGAAGCGCTATTGATTAATTTGTAATCTCTGATATTATTGTTTATCAAACGCTTTATTGGAAACCTTTGACAGTGTTGTTTATGGAAAATTGGGGTTAAATAAGCCAACGTCTAATGTCTAAAAGCAATGATATCGTCGTTTTCATCTCGACCCGTAACTCAACTTGCTGGGAATGCAAGCAAGAGCTCGGGCGCAGGGCCTGGATAACTTTAGACCGGAAGAAAAACGTTTTCTGCCTGAATTGTGCTGATCTTGATCACCTGGTTTTCCTTCCCGCCGGTGATACCGCGCTCACCCGCCGTTCCCGCAAGTATTCCGGACTATTGGCAGTGGTCGTAAAATGGTCGGCAGCCCGTAAACGTTTTGAACGGCAGGGTCTGCTTGTTGAAAACGAAGCCCTGGAGCGTGCAGAAAAAGAGTGCGCCGGCGACGAGGAAGCCAGAAAGCTCGCTCGTACTAAGGCCGCAGCCCGTCGAGCCGAACTGGACCAGGAGTACATCCGCAGCTTTGCAGGTCGTGTGCGCGAAATATATGCTTACTGTCCCACAGGAAGAGAGAGCTTGATTGCCGAGCATGCCTGCCGGAAATACAGTGGGCGCGTGGGTAGGAGTGCCGCCGCTAAGGCCCTGGACCAAGAGGCGGTCCGACTTGCCGTGACCGCACATGTCCGGCATGCGGAAACCAATTATGATGAATTGCTGCTAAAAGGTGTCGATCGTTGGGATGCGCGTGAAAAGGTGTACCCGGAGGTTTCTCGCATTCTTGACCGCTGGGAGTATGGTGGATCGGTAGATTAGTGCTGCAGCACTCCGCTTTCGCCAAAGATTGAACGGAGAAGTTGTTTTTTTATTTACTATTCGAGCTTGATGGATTCGTAAAAAGTCTTTTGCCGTCATTCCAGCGAAGGTGTTGGTTCGACAAGCTCACCGTCCTGAGCTAAGTCGAGGGGAAATCAAGTTTTCCTAAATAGTTCTGGATGCCTGCCTTCGCAGAGCCTGCCCCTGCGGAGGCAGGGGCATGACGGTATTTGAGAATTTTTACGAGTTTGTTATATTAGGGTGCGCCATTAGAAGTCTGTTTCAGTGATTCATCTTACAGGTTCCGCAACGGCTTAAAAAGGTATTCCAAACCATTTACTTTAATCTCATTAAACCATTCGCAACAAAAAGTGATCCTGTTCAGAGTGCGGCTTTTCCGGCTTTGCTTTTTCCCGACGTTTCGTCATGTCCATGAACACCTTGATCTTATCTTCACCCCAATGTTGCAAAAACAACCTGGCTAAGAATAGCTAATTGTGATCGTTATTTGACTATTACCAAACCAAGCAAGATATCGACTGTATTGAGAGATATATAAAAAGGACTACACTATTCCTGAACTGCCGCCAGCACTTTCTGCGGATGATCGGCCGCTTTGGTGACCTTGCGCCAGTGTTTTTTCACTTTTCCATCGGGCCCGATCCAAACCGTGGAACGAATCACACCCATGACCAGCTTGCCGTACATTTTCTTTTCGCCGAATGCATCGTATTTGGCCATCACTTTTTTTTCCGGGTCGCACAACAGCGTAAAAGGAATATCGTATTTTGCAATAAACTTCCGGTGCGACGCTTGATCGTCCGGCGAGACACCCAAAATGACAATGTCTTTTTTCTGGAATTCACCCATCAGGTCACGGAATCCCTGGGCCTCTTTCGTTCACCCTGACGTGTTGTCTTTGGGATAAAAGTAAAGGATGACATTCTTGCCTTTAAAGTCTTTCAAGGCGACCTTGTTGCCGTTTTGATCGGGTAGAGTAAATGCCGGTGCACGCTTGCCTTCTTGAATTGCCATAATACCTCCTTTCTGTTGCTGTCTTACATATCTATCCGCATAAAGGGGATATGTAATAATTGAAAATGCCTTTCATGCCTCTTGTCGATTATTAAACCAATCTTCCCGATAAATTCAACCCTAAATAGTCCCAGACAAAAAGAATCCCTTTGTTGGCGCTATAACTTCGGGGTTAATGTTCAGTCAGGTCAGCACCGCGGTAATGGAGTTGCGGCTAATATTTCGGCGATGCTTAAGCTCGCATTGACTAATCAGTAAACATGTGCCATGTAGTTCCCGTTTGATCAATTCATAGAATCGAATAGTTCGGTATAAATTAATTTTCTGGAATGGATTTACCCGGGATTTCATTTTCTAATTTTCGCCCTTTGAGCGCACAAACACCAACAAAAGGAGGTTTAAAATGAAAAGATTTTCAGAAGTATTTGGTTGTATGTTTATTGCTGCTATCGTGGTTGCATTTATGAGCGGTGCGGCTTTTGCGAAATCACTGACCGTCGGTGTGAGCTGGTCAAACTTTCAGGAAGAGCGTTGGAAAACGGATGAGGCTGCTATGAAGGGACAACTCGAAAAGCTGGGCGCTAAGTATATAAGCGCCGATGCGCAGGCCGATTCCAGTAAACAGATTTCTGATGTTGAAAACCTGATCGCCCGGGGCTGTGATGCACTGATCATCCTGGCATACGATGCTGATGCCATTTCTCCCGCTATTTCAAGAGCCAAAGCCGAAGGCATACCTGTCGTCGGATACGATCGTTTGATAGAAGATCCCTATGCCTTTTATCTGACTTTTGATAACAAGGAAGTCGGCCGGATGCAGGCGCGCGCGGTTTTCAAAGTCAAGCCCGAGGGCAACTACGTGTTTATCAAAGGCTCCTCTACGGACCCCAATGCTGATTTTTTACACGAGGGGCAGCTTGAGGTTTTGAAAGAGGCAATGGATGCCGGCAAAATCAAAAATGTCGGTGAGCAGTACACCGACGGCTGGAAACCCGAAGTCGCCCAGAAAAATATGGAGCAGATCCTAACTGCCAACAACAACAAAGTCGATGCAGTGGTAGCTTCCAACGACGGTACGGCCGGCGGTGTTGTGGCCGCACTCACTGCCCAGGGCATGGAAGGCATCACGCCGGTTTCCGGTCAAGACGGTGACCACGCGGCATTGAACCGCGTTGCCAGAGGTACCCAGACCGTGTCGGTTTGGAAAGACGCACGCGAATTGGGTAAAGCCGCAGCCAATGTTGCGGTGGCACTGGCCAAAGGCGAAAAGATCAACAGTGCCATCAAGTGGGCCGGCGGTCCCAAAGGCATTGAGATGGATTCTATTCTACTCAAGCCGGTGCCCATTACCAGCGATAATCTGAACATTGTGGTTGACGCCGGCTGGGTCAAAAGAAAGGTGGTCTGCCAGGGTGTTGCCGTTGACAAGGCTCCGACGGCATGTAAGTAGCATTTTTTTTTGCAGAAAAAGAACAAAAATAGTGCTTAAGGATCTAAAATGTCTAACCCTGTGCGACCAGCAGCATCACAAGTGAGCACACTGTCGCGATTCCTTCACCAAGTTGACATCGATACTCGAATGCTGACCATGGTCATCGCTCTGCTTGTGATATGGGTAACACTAAATTTCTTGACCGACGGCATTTTTTTCACTGCCAGAAATTTATACAATTTGGCGGTGCAGTCAAGCGTCGTGGGTATTATGGCAACGGGCATGGTCCTCGTAATTGTCAGCCGACACATTGATTTATCTGTCGGATCGCTGCTGGGTTTCACCGGGATGGCGATTGCTTATTTGCAGGTACACGTATTCCCGCTTGGTGCCTCCTGGAACTGGCCCTTAACAATCCTTTGTGGCTTGGCCCTGGGTGGACTTGTGGGGTTGTGGCAAGGTTGGTGGATTTCATATCGTGGGGTCCCCTCCTTTGTGACCACCTTAGCTGGACTTTTAATGTTTCGCGGCGCAGCCTATTTGGTGACCGACGGCCGAACGGTAGCGCCCATGGACAAAACCTACCAAATCCTGGGAGGCGGCATCGACGGCTCGATTGGGGCGACCTGGAGTTGGATCTTGGCAGGCATGGCCATCCTATGGATGTTGACCAATACTATAATGGTCCGTAGGAGCTGTCGCAAATACGGGTTTAAGGTAAAACCGCTTTGGGTCCAGCTGCTTTTTTTGGCCATCGGCACGGCTCTGGTATGCGGTTTTGTTATGGTAATGAACTCCTATTACAAACCCAGGACAGAAATTCCGCGTGGTATACCTGTACCGGTGCTGATCATGATTTTCGTGGTAGTCGGCATGAGCTTGTTGGCAAAAATTACACGATTCGGCCGATATGTGTTTGCCATAGGAGGTAACCCTGAAGCCGCCGAGCTAGCGGGCATCGCCGTAAAAAGAATCACAACTTTCGTGTTCGTGGTTATGGGTATACTCTGCGGAATCGCCGCTGTAATTACCACGGCCCGGTTGAACGCCGGTGCAAATTCTATGGGCATGCTGGCCGAACTCAACGTCATTGCCGCCGCCGTTATCGGCGGAACCTCTCTAGCAGGCGGGCAAGGCACCATCTACGGTGCTATTTTGGGTGCGGTGATCATGCAAAGTCTGGATAGCGGAATGGTTCTTTTGGGTATTTCCAGTGCCATGCGCCAATTGGTTATCGGCGCTGTTCTGATCCTCGCTGTATGGTTTGATGTTGTTTACAACAAAAATAGGCCATAGGGAGAAACGGCATGAGCCAACTTCCTCTTGTTGAGATGATCGATATCCACAAGCGATTTGGCGGTGTTCATGCCGTTAACGGGGTGAGCATTGATCTCTACCCCGGTGAAGTCGCCGGTGTCTTGGGCCATAACGGGGCGGGAAAAACAGTGCTAATGAAGGCCCTTTCCGGAGCCATTCCATGCGATGAGGGAGAGATTCGTATCAATGGTGAAAAAGTGCGCATCGAGTCACCGCGTGATGCACGCAAATACGGTATTGAAACCATATATCAGACCCTAGCGCTTGCCGACAATCTGGATGCACCCAGAAATTTGTTCTTGGGGCGGGAGATTATGACCAAATATGGCTCTCTCAACGATCGGGCCATGGAAAGTGAAGCCCGAAAGGTGCTCGCCCGTTTGAATCCCAATTTCAGAAACATCACCGATGCGGTTAAAAATATGTCCGGCGGTCAGCGGCAATCCGTCGCCATCGCCAGAGCGATATACTTCAATGCTAAAATTCTAATCATGGATGAACCCACCGCAGCGCTCGGACCTCACGAGACGGCCATGGTCTCTGAACTGATCAAGCAGCTCAAAAGCGAAGGCATCGGAATTTTTTTAATCAGCCATGATCTGCATGACGTATTCGACCTGTCAGATCGCGTGTCGGTCATAAAGAACGGCAAGTTAATCGGAACCCGTCAGACGAAAGATGTCACCAAAGACGAAGTCCTGGGCATGATAATCATGGGCAAACTGCCGGAGGCGGATTGACCGGATCTAATTCGGTGGTTTTTGTTATATTTTTAGGATCATTATCGATCCTTTGGCAGGACTAATTTTTTCACTCCCGAACCTGTCTGATCAGTTCAAGCGCAGCATCAAGGGTTTTACCTTTAAACTTTATCTTTAGTGCTGCGGCAAGCATCTCAACGCTGACGATTTCATTGAAACCAGCCATTACAGCGAGTGATGCCAGGGCCCAGTCCGGCTTTTTGATTTTGCGAGACTTGAGATCCATCGAATGGATGCGGGCCTTACCAGCCGGCACCTCGACCCCGTCGGCCTGCAGGACCAGGGCATCGTTGTCGAGTTGAGCAAACATGTCCTTGCGACGATCCACTCCTTCCTGGGCCAAGGCCAGAACGACATCCGGCTGCTTAATACCGGTATAGTCAATTGCCCGGGGAGAAAGAATCAACTCACTGATGGAGTGGCCCCGCAATACGGTAATGTTATACTCATTTTTCTGGGTGGTATTCAGACCGGCAGCAAGCCCTGACAGACATAAAATT
>JASFSK010000260.1:0-6709 GCA_050114455.1 Desulfobacterales bacterium
ATTAAAAGCCAAAATCCTTCAGGCCTCAACATCCGAAGTATACGGCGACCCGGCGGTTCACCCACAAACTGAAACCTATTGGGGAAATGTCAATTGTATCGGAATCAGATCCTGCTACGATGAGGGCAAACGTTGTGCCGAAACCCTGTTTTTTGATTATTATCGACAACACAAAGTCAGCATTCGGGTTGTCCGGATATTCAATACTTACGGACCGCGCATGCATCCTAATGATGGCCGGGTAGTGAGCAACTTTATCATCCAGGCATTAAACAACCAGAACATCACTGTATTTGGCGACGGCGGACAAACCCGTTCTTTCTGTTTTGTGGAAGATTTGATCGATGGGTTGATTCGGATGATGGATGCACCGGAGGATTTTACCGGGCCGGTGAATATCGGCAACCCAAATGAATTCACAATCCTGGAACTTGCTGAGAAAGTGATTTCACTGACAGGATCGACTTCCAAGATCATCCATTGCCCCTTGCCGGAAGACGACCCCCTGCAACGTCGACCCAATATTGATCTGGCGAGAGAACGATTGGAATGGCAGCCGAAAACCGAGCTTGATGAAGGGCTTTCACGAACCATCACCTATTTCAAAGACCATATGCAGAATCACTGCTAAAATCCCTTAGACAGTCCGTTGATGCTCCAAACAGAACTTTTCTCAGGGACACCAAACTCATTTAAGATGTTAGGAGTGTAAAAAATGAAACGAGCGCTTATTACAGGAATCACCGGTCAGGATGGCGCCTATTTGGCTGACTTTTTATTGCAAAAAGGCTATGAAGTCCACGGAATAAAACGTCGTGCTTCTTCTTTCAATACGGCCCGAGTAGACCATCTTTACCGCGATCCCCACGAAGAAGATGTGCGATTTTTCATGCATTATGGAGATCTAACGGATTCCACGAATTTGATTCGTATTATCCAAGAAACCCAGCCTGAAGAAATCTATAATTTGGCTGCCCAAAGTCATGTCAAGGTCTCCTTTGAAACCCCCGAATATACGGCCAATGTTGATGCCCTCGGAACATTGCGGTTGCTTGAGGCGATCCGGATTTTAAAGTTGGAGAAGAAAACCCGATTTTACCAGGCCTCCACATCCGAACTTTATGGAAAAGTCCAGGAAGTCCCTCAAAAAGAAACCACCCCTTTTTATCCTCGATCACCCTATGCGGTGGCCAAACTTTATGCATATTGGATTGCAGTAAACTACCGTGAGGCATATGGCATATATGCCTGCAACGGGATTTTATTCAATCATGAGTCGCCCGTCCGAGGGGAAACCTTTGTCACCCGCAAAATTACGCGGGCTCTGGCACGACTTAAAATCGGCTTATCGGGCATTCTGCACATCGGAAATCTCGATGCCCGCAGAGACTGGGGGCACGCCAGAGATTACGTGGAAATGCAGTGGTTGATGCTCCAACAGCATAAACCCGAAGATTATGTCATTGCCACCGGCGAACATTACTCTGTCAGAGAATTCATTGAGATTGCCGCCAGCCAACTCGATATTTCGATTCGTTGGGAAGGCAAAGGTGTCGATGAAAAAGGCATCGATCAGCAAACGGGAAAAATTTTAGTGGCCGTAGATCCCGAATATTTTCGTCCCACCGAAGTTCAAGAACTGTTGGGAGATGCCAGTAAAGCCAGGGAAAAACTAGGATGGAAACCCCGCACATCCTTGACGCAATTGATTGCTGAAATGATAGAAGCCGATATGAAAGAAGCTAAAAAAGATTACCTTTGCCAGAAAGAAGGATTTCAAACCTTTAACCACTTTGATACCTAAAATTAATATTCTGAACCCATCAATTTCCATCCTGGCTGATTAATGTGGCTTGTAAATGAAATTAATCCATTTCTTCTAAACGCAGCCTGATGATGGTTGCCTTCTTGACAGATTTTGCTTGAATGGTAACTATAACGTGTTTAATTTCATTACATCAGATTGTATGAATCTTTTGAAAAATAAACTATATGACAAATCATGCCGTTTGTATTAAACTCGTCATCGACCTATTGCGATAATGCTGCGGTCACTACAAAGCCGAATTTGAATAGGTAGAATTTGCAACTTGTTGCCACTTCGCTTAATTAACATTTGAGGTTTGATCTGCACTCAAATCCAATCTGCCCTCAAACAACCCACAGCCGATAATCTTAAAACGGATTACAGCGTAAACGTATAATGATCGACAAACAAACATTGATTCAAGCCCTACTTGAAGCTGACGACAGTCTGCGATTTCTATCGAGCAACGGCTGTCGTGGTTTCGCCTGTACCGAGCGTTCTCTGGAAAAATTAGAAAAATGGGGCAAGGGAAGGGAAAATATAATCGAAACCCTTGACAGTATTCAGGTGGATATCGGCGATTGTCAACGGTGCAAATTGGCCAGGAGCCGAAATCGAATTGTATTTGGCGAGGGCAATCACACTGCCAAACTGGTTTTTATCGGCGAAGGTCCCGGGTTCGAAGAGGATCGGCAAGGACGACCTTTTGTCGGAGCGGCCGGACAGCTTTTGACCCGTATCATCGAAGCAATTAAATTATCCCGACATCAGGTATATATTTGCAATATTGTCAAGTGTCGTCCTCCTGGAAACCGAAATCCCGAACCTGATGAAATCGAAACCTGCTTTCCGTTTCTGAAACGTCAAATCGCCGCCATCCGGCCTGATTTTATCGTTGCCTTGGGTACTTTTGCAGCCCAGACGCTGTTGGCAACCCAAACTCCTATATCAAGACTCCGGGGGCATTTTCACGAGTACAAAGGCATAAAAGTAATTCCCACGTATCATCCCGCCTATCTTTTGCGGAATCCAGAAAAAAAGAGGGCTGTGTGGGAGGACATGAAAATGCTGATGAAGGAATATCGCTATGAAACATAAAAATTATCTCCTGGTGTTGATAATCATTCTTTTAGCAGTAACCAACATGGGTTTTGCCGCCCAAAAGGAAATTTACATCATTCAGGTTGCGGATGCCATCAGTCCCGGAACCGCCGATTTTATAAGATCCGGCATAAAAAAGGCAGAGGAAAACGCTGCGACATGCGTTATCATTGAATTGGATACTCCGGGAGGGCTGGCTGAATCCATGCGTATCATCGTTCAGAGTATTTTGGCCAGCAAGGTGCCGGTGGTCGTATTTGTGTATCCGGGCGGCGCCAGAGCTGCTTCTGCTGGTGTGATGATTACGATGGCAGCGGATGTGGCAGCAATGTCACCGGGGACCAATATCGGCGCGGCCCATCCCGTGGGAGCGGGCGGAAAAGAAATCGACGAAACCATGTCGGAGAAGGTTATCAACGACATGGTGGCTCAGGCAAAGAGTGTTGCTGAAAGACGCAACCGAAACGCCGAGTGGGTGGAAGATGCCATCCGGGAAAGTGTATCGGTGACGGAGACCGAGGCCTTGAAAGAAAATATTATTGATCTTATCGCCAATGACACTGAAGATCTTATCAAACAGCTAAACGGCCGCGAAATTCAAGGCAGGGGGATATTGAACCTTGATGACGCCAGGAAGGTGGTAATCAAAGAGACGCTCCGCACCAAAATCTTAAAAACTATCAGCAATCCCAATATTGCCTACATCCTTTTGATGATTGGCTTGGCAGGACTTTACTTTGAATTTTCTCATCCGGGTTCTATCTTTCCGGGAGTGATCGGAGCAATCGCATTGATCCTTGCTTTTTTTGCAATGCAAACACTTCCGGTGAATTATGCCGGAATTTTGCTGGTTGTCCTGGCCATAATATTTTTTATAATGGAGATGAAGATTACAAGCTATGGCCTGTTAAGTATTGCCGGTGTTGTATCTCTATTGCTGGGATCGCTTATGTTGTTTAAAGGCGATACACCTGAAATGAAATTGTCGCTGCAGGTGTTATTGCCGACCCTTATTTTAATCTCTGGATTTTTTATCGCGGTTGCCGGCCTGGTTTTTAGAGCTCAGGTATCCAAGCCGGTAACCGGATCCACCGGACTTGTTGGCGAAATTGGGGTTGTAAAAAAGGCGTTAGCACCTGACGGCAAGGTATTTGTTCACGGTGAGCTCTGGAATGCGAGAGCCAAAACATCAATTGACAAGGACGCCAAGGTTCGGATAGTGCAGGTAATTAATTTAGTCTTAGAGGTTGAACCAGCGGAAAACGATACGCCCGCTTGACGTCAGACCACAGCGCTCTAATTGAAAAAGCGGCAGGCAAAAGCTGAAATAAAATTGGTTGACCGCATTTAGCCACCTGGTCTTTACTGCCCGAAATAAGAATATACCAAAATTAAGATCATCAATACCTAAAACCTATCACCAAAGGAGGATAATATGAGTTTGATTACTCCGGTTGCCATACTAGTGCTTGTCATCTTGTTTCTGTCCGCAGCAATCCGCATTTTAAATGAGTACGAGCGTGGTGTGATTTTCAGGCTTGGACGCGTAATTAATGCCAAGGGACCGGGACTTATCATTTTGATTCCGGTTATCGATAAAATTGTGAAGGTCAGTCTGCGTTTGGTAGCGATGGATGTGGATCCCCAGGACGTCATTACCCGGGATAATGTGTCTGTCAAGGTAAATGCCGTAATATATTTCCGAGTGATTGATCCCACCAAAGCCATTGTCGAGGTGGAAAATTACACATACGCCATGTCCCAGCTGGCACAGACTACCTTAAGAAGCGTATGCGGGCAGGCAGAACTCGATGAACTCTTATCAGAACGAGAAAAAATCAACTCAGAACTTCAGGAAATTCTGGATACTCATACAGATCCATGGGGTATTAAGGTGGCAACCGTAGAACTTAAACACATTGACCTGCCTCAGGAGATGCAACGGGCCATGGCCAGGCAGGCTGAAGCTGAAAGAGAGCGACGTGCCAAGGTGATCAATGCCGAAGGTGAATTCCAGGCAGCCAACAAACTGGCGGAAGCATCCGAGATTATCGAAAGGCATCCAACGGCACTGCAACTTAGATACCTGCAAACCATGAACGAAATGGCGACAGAAAGTAATTCTACGACTATTTTTCCGATTCCGATTGAACTTTTTAAATTGTTCATGCCAAAGACTGATAATCTCAAAGAAAACGGATAGCATTCTCGCTTTTGGCGGTGTCGATCGTGATCTCGTCATCCATAAAATGTATTCAAACCTCTGAAAGCTAACGAATGCGGCAGCTGTGTTGCCGTGGTCATTTGGTATTGACAGGATGCTGTAAAATAGTTATTAAAATGAGTTTTCAAACCATATCTTTAAAACTGACTTTATGGTGATCAGGCCGCGACGGGCTTGAATCGAGAAGCGGGGGCTAAACAGCCTCCGCTCGTGCTTTAATTTTAAGAACAAGACAAGGAGAGTTCCAGGAAATGAGCGCTGAAAAAATCGATACCAAGGAAAAACCGCTCGAGAAGATGACAGTTACAGATTTACGGGAAATCGCCAAAGAGATCCCAGAAATTTCAGGTGTTCATGGGATGAAAAAAGAAGAATTGATTGTCGTCATTAAAAAATCCAAGGGCATCGTGGATGAGCCGGTCAAAAAACAAGATGCGTCTATTGGCGAGATCAAGAAAAAGATTAAAGCTGCTAAAGCGCAACGGCAGGCTGCCATCGAAGCCAAAGACAAAAAAATGGCAACAATTTACAAACGACGCGTATCCAAACTCAAGAAAAAATCACGCCGAGCTGCAGCTTAGAGATTCATATATTGAGCATTTGATTATATGGGCGATATCCGATGAAGGGTCCACCGATTAAGAAACTAGTTAATTCGTTTATCGAATCATTAGAGACCGAAAAAGGGTATGCCAAAAATACCAGCCGTGGGTATCGAGCTGATTTGGAAGAATTTGTCTTGTATTTGCAGGAGAACCATTTAACTGAAAATCGGTCCTCTCGGGTCAAAAAATTAATTGGAATCAATGATGTGCAAAGTCTTCACATCAGAGGCTACCTGGGGTATTTGCATCGAAAAAAAAATAGAAAATCAACTATAGCGCGCAAACTGTCGGCAGTTCGGTCCTTTTTTAAGTACAATGTCAAACGGGGGCTTGTCGAAGACAACCCGTCGGATTCAATTCTCACTCCGAAGCAGGAAAAATCCATTCCAGCCTATCTCTCCGTTGATGATATGTTTCGGCTACTTGACTCGATTACTACCAATCGTATCCTGGATCTGAGAAATCGGGCGATCTTTGAAGTTCTATATTCATGTGGTATCCGGGTCTCCGAACTCGTCGGAATGAAAACCACGGATGTTGATTTTGGCAGGGAAACCATCCGGGTGCTGGGAAAGGGCAATCGGGAGCGGATTGTACCTATCGGTCAAAAAGCCATGATTGCCATTCAAGCTTACCGTTCCAAACTGCAAAAGCAGTGGGGCATCTCTTTAACTCACGACGGGCCGCTCTTTTTAAACAAGAACAAAGGACGGCTAAGCGCCCGATCGGTTGCCCGAATTCTCGAAAGACTGCTTTTAGCCTGCGGCTTGCGAACACCGGTGTCACCGCACACGCTGCGACATACGTTTGCCACCCATATGTTGGATGCGGGGGCGGATTTGAGACTCGTCCAGGAGTTTTTAGGGCATAAAAGCTTATCCACTACGCAAAAATACACCCATGTTAGCATCGACAGGTTGATGGAAACATACGACAGGGCACACCCCCGCAAATAGTCATCGAAACCGATGG
>JASFSK010000261.1:0-6701 GCA_050114455.1 Desulfobacterales bacterium
GACACCTTTGTTCTTTTTTAACCTGGATTGACATCCACAAATTTCAAACTAAAGTAACAGCTGGATAGCTATGAGTAACCCCATACTAATATTTGACTATGACGGTGTACTACTCGACTCGGTGCGGGAGATTGCAGTAACCGCCTACAACATGTTGAATGGCACCATTGCTACCCGCCTGGATCAACTGCCGCAAACTGCCCTTGATTTATTTCTGCGCAACCGGTTCCATGTCCAGCCCATTGGGGATGCCCCCATTCTGATGAAATGGTGCCTCGAGCTTGGTGAGTCAGACCCTGATAAACTTTTGACTCCCGAAGAATATGCCGACATCATCCAACAGGCAGATGAACCGGTTGCCGCACGCACAACCCGATTTTTTGAGACACGCAATCTGTTTAAAGCCAGAGATATTGAAGCCTGGAGAGCTCTCAATGCGCCGGTTCAGCCGCTTTGGCGTATTTTGATGAACAGTCCAACCGAAAATCTCGTCTTGCTGACCAACAAAAACCTGGATGCAACCATCTCCCTCAGTACCCATTTCGGTCTTAAGATCAACAAGGACAATATTTACGCGGGAGATCACGGGACAACCAAAATTGAAAACATGACTCGAATCATGCAGCGCTTCAACAAACCGGCGTATGCCTTCATCGATGATTCTGTCAAAAACCTGCGTGAAATCGACACCCATTTCAACCGGCAAGCAAAGATAATCTCACTTTTATTTGCTACCTGGGGATACATCGGACCGGATGACGCCCGGACGGCGGAGAATTTCGGCTATCAGGTGGTGACAGTTGGCGAATTTGCGGAATCACTGCAAACGATGAAACTATAGTATTTCCCCTCTACCTAGACAGTCTTCCAATTGGCAATATCAGCCGATCGGCTGGACAAAATCAACAGCAATTTGTCATACTCAAATGATACAAATGGAGAAGTATAGATGAAAATCGTCGACGTAAAATGCTATGTCCTGGAGGCAGAATTGCCGGCAGAAAAACAATTCGTAGGGATCTCATAGCCAGACGGGCGGTTGACATTATCCAGCCAGACACATGCGGTGCGGGTGGTTATACGGAAATGCTCAAGATCATCGCATTTGCTTCGGCATGGAATATCCGCTGTATTCCCCAGGTCTGGGGGACTGCCGTAGGGCTTGCTGCGAACTTGCAGTTACAGGCAGCCATGCCTCATTTCCCGACTTCACTCCGCACCTGAGGAATCATTGATTGATTTTGACCGCAGCCCCAATCCACTCCGCAAAGAACTGGTGCAGGAAAAATTTGAGATGATTGGCACAAGCATCGTCATTCCAGATAGGCCTGGAATTGGAGTGACTCTCAACCGGAATGCAATGGGTAAATTTTTGAAAGAGTAGTTGCTCTATCTATCAACAGACTGGGCAAGGGCCGTTTCCGTTGACTGCTCCTCATTTTTTAAAATCTATTGATATATCGAATTTATTGGCTTCAGTCAGAATGGGCCCCCGGCGATTATGAAGTTCAAACACATCCCCCCGAAAAATGACATTGGCGATCCACACCGGCACCTTGGTGTCGTTGTAGCCGACGACATACATAAAAAACCCGGCGGCACCGTCTTGCTGGTGGAGATATTTGGAATTTTGCCCTTTGATGTTTATTGATAGAATCGTTTCATCGACGCCCGCGATATTTAATTTGTATTCCTTGGTCATAATATCAAACAGAGAACCTTCTAAAGCCTTTTTTTTCAGGCCCGGACAAAATCGTTTGCGCAAATAATGGCTTTCCAAAATTAAGGGGATCTCATCTGATAACCGCAGGCGCTTTATGTAGTAGAGTTTTTCTTTTGATACCAAACTGAGGTTCCTGAAAACTTTCTCGGATACTTTAGCGGCAGTCGTCGCCTTAAATTGCAGCACCTGGGTGGATGGTTTTTTTCCGGAGGCCAGCATTTTATGGGTGAAGCTGACCAGGTGGCTGGTCGGGAAGTGTTTTGGTTCGTCCCGGACAAAGGTCCCGATACCTTTGCGCAGCTCGAGGGTGCCTTCGTCGATCAGTTTGGACAAGGCTTTATTGGCCGTGACCCGGCTGACATCGAATCGCTCACTGATCATGCGTTCGGTTAAAAATTGATCGCCGACGCTGAATTGCTGGCTATTGATGAGTTCGCGCAAAATGGTACTCAGTTGCATGTATAGAGGATCTTTAACGAGTTGCTGTTTCGCCATTGTTATGTCCTGCCTAACAGGCTCTTATCGAGATAATATGTCAGGGAACTCGCTTCACTCGCACCCTGACCTGTGCAAAACGAGAATCTTTCCGACCCTGGTGGCTATTCCACTAGACAACCTACCCAGAATGATCTCAGCTTGTCAAGTTTTACTTGACAAGCAGCTGGTAGTGTAATAGCCAAGAGATGTGGTTAGTCCACCTATTCTCATCATACCTTGCCCCTGAAAGCGGCTTTGGAACCTACAAACCATGAGACTCGGGAGGTCAGAAAATGGGTTATCTATTAGGAATCGATTTGGGATCAACCTCAATTAAAGCCGTCGCCTATGATTTCGCCGGTAACATTGCCGCCTCGCACAGCGTCCCGGCCGAAACTAAAAATTTGGACCCGGACCACCCCACCTGGTCCTTTTGGGATCCGGATACTGTCTGGAACACGACCATAACGGTCATTAAACATGTGGTAGCTCAAATCGGCAACGCCGCTGACATCAAGGGAATCGCGGTGACCGGATTGGGGATGGATGGCGTGCCCCTCGATAAAAACGGTGAATGGCTTTATCCTTTTATTTCCTGGCAATGCACCCGCACAGAACCTCAGAGCCGGTCATTCAGTCAGAAATACGGGGCGGAAAATATTTTTGATCTTACCGGCAAACAGGTCCTCCATATTGACACCATTTACCGACTTCTCTGGATGAAAGAAAATCGACCGGAAATACTCGATAAGACGGACAAATGGCTGCTGATAGAGGATTTCATCAACTTCATGCTGTGCGGTCGTCAAGCCACCGATTATACCATGGCATCCTGCACGTCTCTGTTTGAACAAAAAGCGTTGAAATGGTCCGATGAGCTTTTTGACAGCGCCGGGCTGGACAAAGCGCTTTTCCCGCAAGCGCTGCCAAGCGGCACGGTCTTGGGTGAGGTTATGAAAGACCCTGCCGAAAAAACCGGGCTTAAAAAAGGAACCCCGGTCATTTTGGGCGGCCATGACTACATCTGTGCAGCCCTGGCGGTCGGGGCCTTTGCTCCGGACGTGATGATGGATGTTACCGGTACGTGGGAAATTATCGTCCGCACCTTACCGGAGCTTGTTCTCAACCAGGACATCTTCAAAGCCGGCATCAACGTTGAAGCCCATGTGGCTAAGGATGCCTACCTGCTGGCCGGCTATTCGCCCTCCGCCCTAATGCTGGAATGGTTCCGCGACAATTATGGATTCGAAGAAAAAGAAATTGAAAATAAAACCGGCAAATCGGAATGGGACTCCTTGATGGAAAAGGCGGCCGGTGCACCCAGCGGGGCCAATGGGGTCTTTTTTCTGCCCCACCTTGCGGGTGCGGGGACACCGGATATCGACAGCCGTTCGTTGGGTGCCTTTGTCGGATTGAGCACCACTACGGATAAGGGTTGCATGCTGCGGGCAATAATTGAAGGATTGGATTATCAGTTCAAAGATATTTTATTTTCCTTTGAGCGGGCGTTACCGGGCAGCATTCAAAAAATCATTGCCGTCGGCGGCGCTGTTCGCAACGAATTGTGGATGCAGAACAAAGCCGATGTTACGGGTAAATTCATTGAAGTTCCCGCCCTGGAAGAGGCAACCACATTGGGAGCAGCGCTGCTTGCCGGCATCGGACTTGGTATTTATAAAGATGAACAGGATGCCTTGCAGCAAACCTACAAAGAAGGCCGTATCTATCAACCGGACCCCAAGCGGCAAAAGGAATATGAGGAGTATTACCAGATATTCAAAAAGTTATACCCGAGCCTAAAGGAAGTGAATCACGCTATTTTTAACAGGTTCAAATCATGAGGAGTGAAACCATGTCACTGACTTCAGAGGAAAGAATTTTAAGAACACTGCGGCATGAAGAGGTCGATCGAATTCCGATCTTTGAATGGTTCGTGGATAAAAAAGTCATCGAGGCCATTTATCCCGGTTTGAGCTATCAGGAGTTTGTCTATAAGGCGGAACAAGATGCCATCTGTGTTGACTTAAATTATAAAAGCGAAGAACTCGAACCCCACATCTACAGGGATGAATGGGGAATTGTCAAACAGGACACCGGAGAGTCCCACACCTATCCAATCGACGGACCAATTAAAACCAGGCGAGACTTTGACAAATATGAGCCGCCTGATCCTCACGCACCTGAACGTTATTTAACCTTGGAATCGGAGTTAACCGCACACCAGGGCCAAAAAGCCATCATTCTGCACCTGAACGATGTGTTTTCAATACCAAGCCGGCTGATGGGCTTTGAACATTTTTTGATGACACTCCTTGAAGACCCGGCATTGATTGAGGGCATTGTTGACATGTGTGTTGAAGTCAATTTAAAGATGGCCGATGAAGCTGTCAAAAGAGGCGTGAAAATAATTTACACCGGCGATGACTTTGCCCATAAGGACAGCCCGATGATTTCGCCGGCCCATTTTAAAAACATTTTCTACCCGCCGCTTTGCAAGGTTATGGGCGGCTACAAGGATCGGGGGCTTTACATCATTAAACATACCGATGGTGAAATTATGTCTTTGATTGATATGATTGTCGATTCGGGCATTGATTGCCTGGATCCGATCGATCCAACGGCAGGTATGAACTTGGCTGAAATTAAAAGCAAATATGGGGACCGGGTTGCACTCAAGGGCAATGTCGATTGTGCCCAGACCCTCACGTTTGGCAGTGTTGAGGAAACCATTGCCGAGTCTAAAAAGTGCATTCAAATAGCCGGACCCGGCGGAGGATATATTTTTTCCTCCGGCAACAGCATCCATTCAGCCGTCAAGCCGGAGAATTACATTGCCATGATGGACACCCATCGGAAGTATGGCAATTATCCGATTCAGGATTAAACGAAAAGGAATGATCGGCTTACGGGACAGGGAATAGCATATTTAAAAGAAAATGCTTTTCGAAAGGAGGTGATGGTTTCCAGGTTCAATCCAGTCTGAATGGGGATCGAACAACCTAATGTCTAAATCAAAAAGCATCTAGCACCCAATTAGTCTAAGTTGCCAGTGAGGCAAAACGTCAATCCGACAACCAAGAAAGGAGTTTGGCTATGAAGAAGACAGGTATTGTATGTTTAATCGTACTTATGGTCGGCTTAACTACATTATCAGCCTTTAGCGCTGAGAAGAAGTCATTCCTGCAAGGAAGTGAAGATGAAGTATACTACATGGTGCCGTTTGTATCCGGAGTGGAATACTGGTTCCCGGTGTATGAAATGTTCAAGCAGGCCGGCCAACAACTGGGGGTCAAAACGAAATATTTGGGTACCCCCGAGTACGATGTCAACAAACATTTGGCGGTATTTGAGCAGGTCCTGGCCCGCAAGCCGGCCGGCATTTTTATCGCCCCGCTTAATTCGGACCCATTTATCGAACCCATCAATCGCGCCTATGAAATGGGTGTGCCTGTGGTTACCTTCGCTTCGGACTCCCCGAACAGCAAAAGGGTGTCGCATATCACCTCGGACAATGCCCGCGAGGCCATATTTGCCGCCGACACGCTAGCCAAGGAATTAGGCGGCAAAGGTGAAGTGGCCGTACTTGAAAATCCCGGGCAAGACAACCATGATCGCCGCACCCAGGGATTCGTCGCCAGAATCAAGGAAAAACATCCTGGTGTCAAAGTTGTCGCTCGCGCCGCATCCTTGCAGGACCCCCAGAAAGCCTACCAAGCAGTTCTAACCATGGCCCAGGCCCATCCGAATTTAGGCGCAGTATTCATGCCGGAAGCCAACTCAGCCATGGGTGCAGGCCAAGCAGCCAAAGAACTTGGCGGAAAAATCAAAGTGTTATGCTGTGACGTTAATCAAAAGGTTTTAGATCTGATCAAAGAAGGCATCATTTGGGGCGCATTGAATCCCAACCAGGGCGTACAGGGATATTTCGGAATGCTCTTTCTGTACCTGGCCAAGCATTCGGATCTAATTGATCCGATGAACGACTACAAGCGCATGGGTTACAACCCAATGCAAATCCCCTATTGCGACAATGGTCTGGCTTTGGTCCGCAAGGAAAACGCCGATGACTTTTACTGGGATAAATATCTGAAACGGCGCGGCACCAAAGGCATCAAAGAGTAAGCAGGGCGGTGACGGAAGGCTGACATGGACGGTAGAAATTATCTGGGTTTACGGGAGAATTGTATGCATTTCGAGGTTCAAAAGTTCCGGGTTCAGAGGTTAATCCGTCCAATGATGTACAGGGTTGGGCTTGGATTGTCGGTCAATATTCTGAACATCTGAGTTTTCCCAGACTTAATTGAAATCAAACAACCTCTGAACCTTGGAACGTTGAACCTGCGAACAGGATAGCGGAATTTTTGGGAATCGCACCCAAAGGAGACCAGATCCTCTATCCGGCCATCAGCGGCCAGTTAAAAAATAATTACTCTCAGCGCCCTCCGCGTCTTGCGGTGAAAAACATTACTGAAAAACGTCACCGTATTTATGAATAAGAGCA
>JASFSK010000262.1:0-6700 GCA_050114455.1 Desulfobacterales bacterium
ATGAACATTATCAGGTTCTCCATAGAAAAACCGGTTTCGGTTATTGTCGGCATTATCCTGGTAGTACTCTTCGGATGGATTGGTTTGCAGCGCATGCCGTATCAGCTGAGTCCGACCGTCATCGAAGCCGAAATTACGGTGACCACCACCTGGCCCGGTGCGACACCCTATGAAATCGAACGTGAAATCATCGAGGAGCAGGAAAAGGTCTTAAAGGGCATTCCAGATCTTGTGGAGATGGAAAGCTCATCTTTCAACAGCCAGGGAACCGTTACCCTGAAATTCAGCATCGGTACCAATGTGGACAATGCCTTGCTCAGGGTTTCCAACAAGCTGGACGAAGTTCCCGTATACCCTGAGAACGTCGAAAAACCCGTCATCAGCGCTACCGGCGCAGCCACCTCTCCTGTCATTTGGATGGTGTTGAAAACCGCCAAAAACAACAGCCGGTCTAGTTATACCTACCGCACCTATTTTGAAAACAATATCCGGCAGTACCTCGAGCGCACCGGGGGTGTGGCAGACCTTTTTATCGGCGGCGGAATTAACAAGGAGATGCATATCGTCGTTCGGCCTGAAAGACTTGCGGCATATGGTCTGACCATCTCAGATCTCATAAGTATCTTAAGGGCAGAAAATATTAATATTTCAGCCGGCACCCTGGGGCTTGGTCGCAGGGATTACCGGATCCGGTCAGTTGCCGAATTTAAATCTCCTGAAGATATCAAAAGTATTGTCATTCGATCAACGGGCCAGCAGCGCATCCGGGTCGCGGATTTGGCGGATGTGACCTTTGGCTATGCAAAACTTACCAACGCCATGCTGCATCTTGGTAAAGAGGGCATCGCCATCGGGGTCAAACCTGAACCCGATGCCAATATTCTGATACTTTCGGATCAACTCCAGAAGGTTGTCGATTGGTTGAATACAGAAAAGCTTGCCCCCATGGATATCTATCTGGACTGGGTGTATGATCAAAGGCCCTACATCCGGGGAGCCATATCACTGGTCCGTAAAAATATTGTGCTCGGGGGGACTCTGGCCATCATCGTCCTGTTGATTTTTCTCAGAAGTTTCATTTCCACCATTGTTGTGGCTACCACCATTCCGATCAGCATTATCGGTACCTTTATTTTCATGAACCTCCTTGGGCGAAACCTGAATGTCATCAGTCTCGCAGGCATCGCTTTTGCCGTGGGCATGTTAATCGACAGTGCCATTGTGGTGCTGGAAAATATCGATCGGCATCGCAATATGGGTAAAACGGCCTTTAAATCCGCCTATGATGGCACCCGGGAGGTCTGGGGAGCCATTCTGGCATCTACTTTAACAACCATCGCAGTTTTTTTGCCAGTGGTTTTTATGCAGGAAGAAGCAGGCCAGCTGTTCAGAGACATTGCCATCGCCGTGACGTCTGCCGTGGGATTGAGCCTGTTTGTCTCTGTTTCTGTCATTCCGATGTTTTCCAATCAGCTCTTTAAGTTGTCCCGTCGCAAACATGGGTCGCGAACCTCAAAATCAATTCTGGTTTCGTTCGGCACTCTGATTCAAAAGGGCGTTATGTGGCTGGTTAAACTGGCCACCAGAAACTGGATGACACGGTCGGCAACAGTGCTCTTTTTCAGTATCGTTTCCATTTGCGGTGCCGTGCTTCTGTTTCCTAAAATGGAATACCTGCCCCAGGGAAACCGCAACCTGATCATCAATATCCTTATACCCCCACCGGGGCTGTCTTTTGAGGAAAGAATGGACATCGGCGAGCATATTTACCGGATGAATGAACCTTACTTCAGCAGTGATCACAATGGCTACCCCGGCATAAAAAACATGTTCTATGTGGGTGCCGAACAAATTATGCTTTTCGGTGCGGTCAGTACCCATGAACAGCGTGCCGGTGAACTGATACCGCTTTTTACACGCACGATTTTTTCAATTCCGGGAATGTATGGGGTGAGCGTTCAGGCGGGGGTATTTCAACAAGGTCTCGGTCGAGGCCGAACCATCGAAGTGAATATCGGCGGAGACGATCTGAATCGCATCGTTGAAATTAGCGGTATGCTTTTTGGGGCCATCATGAAAGAGATCCCCAATGCCCAGGTTCGTCCGATACCCTCGCTGGAATTGCTTTTTCCCGAGGTGCGGATCATTCCGGACCGCGATCGGCTGAAGGCGGCCGGCATGACCGCCAGAGATTTCGGCATCGCCATCGATGTGCTGATGGATGGCCGTGAGATTGGTGAGTTTAAACAAGAGGGAGAAAAGAAAATTGACATGATTCTCAAGGTTTCGGAGGAAAATATTCCCACGCCGGAAAAGCTTTATAACTCTCTAGTTGCCATCCCAGGCGGCAAGGTGGTTCCGGTATCCTCCCTGTCCAGGATGCAGCGCACATACGGCATTACACAGATCAGACATCTTGAAAGACAGCGGACGATTACCCTTCAAATCACGCCGCCGTTTTCCATTCCGCTTCAGGAGGCCATGGAGGTCATCAACGACCGAGTGGTTAAGCCCCTGGCCGATCAGGGGATGCTTGACGGTGTCGACATCGGACAAAGTGGGGTGGCCGACAAACTCACCAAGGCGCGAAAAAGTTTCCAGTGGAATTTCCTGCTGGCAGCCGTCATTGCCTATTTATTGATGGCGGCACTGTTCGGCAATTTTATCTATCCAGTCATAATCATGTTTACCATACCACTGGCCGCCGGCGGTGGACTGCTCGGCCTTAAATTGGTCAACCTGGCAATTGCGAATCAGCCGCTTGATATTCTAACGATGTTGGGCTTTGTGATTCTCATTGGCGTGGTCGTCAACAACGCCATTCTGATTGTCCACCAGGCATTGAATAATTTTCGTAACCACGGAATGGCCTACCGCGAAGCGGTTCTTGAATCCACCCGGACGCGGTTGCGACCGATCTATATGAGCGCGGCGACCAGTATCATCGGCATGTTACCCTTGGTTTTAATTCCAGGGCCGGGATCCGAATTCTATAGAGGCCTCGGCAGTGTCGTGCTGGGAGGATTGGCGGTGTCCACCGTTTTCACCATTTTTGTGATACCGGCGATGTTGACTTTTTTCATCCGAATGGAAAAGGCAAATTAATAACCATCCACCCCGGGTTTGGCCGGACCCGCCCCATCTATTCAATTCACTGCCCATACCTTTCAGCTTGCTATTGAATTCATCGGTATTATTTTAATTTGAAAAAATCGGCAGTGAAGTTTAAAATTTGCGGTTGATTTGGATGATGTTACATAATTTATAAGTCTAATTCCCGGAGTAAAGCAGTGAGAAAGGAGAAAAGTCATGGTTGATAAAAACGAACTTTGTCAAAAGATTCGATCTATTTATCCAGATATCGGCGAATGCGGTATCGCGGTGAATGTTGAATACGACGAAGAGAATAAACGGTGGGCTGTCGATCTTAAACAAGGCGGCCACGAGCTCAAAACCTATCTTGAGGATGGTGATGCAGAAAAATGCTTGAAAGGTATTCAGTGCGTCAGTCTGGGGGTTGAAATCGCACAATTAAAAGGCAATATTGAAAGAATGCCTGCCAGGTGATAGATATTTTTGTTTTATTTGGATAAAAATATCATTGGGTTTACTTTTGCGCCAGTTTTGGCTATATCATGAGCCCAATGTAGATTTACAATACCGGAGGTTGGTGTTACCATAGGTATGTAAATTTCCGGTATGAATATAATTTTGAAAGCGGAGGTGCTGAATGGCGAAAAAGCGTTACAACATTAAAACCGGCTGCCCTCAATGCGGCTGCAGCGGGGTGCAAACCCTCTCGGAAAAGGAAATGCGGGAGCGATACGGTGACGTTCCTAATTTCGACATGGAATGTAGCGAGTGTATGGAAAAATATACCGCCGATATGAAAACCGCCTGCCCCGAATGGGACAAGGATTGCAAGCTGCAGGAGTAGGAGCTACCCATAGAAAGAGCATGCATTGTACCATTGGCTATCGTGGATATTGAAAAGATAAGCGGGCAACAACAGGTTGTGGCCCGCTTATCTTTACTGGAAATCAGTGAAGCATCAATTAGAAATAGAAAACTATCGGAATGGTCGTTCACCATCGCCGGCTTCGAACTCTAATTCAATGCTTTTGGTTTCAAAATGCGAAATTCCCTCTGGATCTGAATAGATTCTCAGATATTCAATACTGCTCATATTCCATCCCCCCTCTATTCTCTCATCGAATAAAATTGGTGGCAATTTTATCAACCCTGGCCGGTGGAGAAACAGTTTTTCTCCCGGCATCAATCACCTTCATCAACCAAGCCATATTTTTACCGAGCACCTCCATAATCTGCTTGCCTTCAGCGTCCTGCGCCATCTCACCGGGCTCCCTGCCATGGGCTACATTCCAGTAGTTGGCACTGGGCATGAACATTTCAGAATAAGTAATATAGTGATTCAGGGTATCTATGGTCGGAAGGCCGCCGGACCGTCGCACGGCGGCAACGGATGCACCCACTTTGTGACGAAACAGATTACCGTTCATACTGCTAACAAAAAAGGCTCTATCCAGAAAAGATTTTATGGTTCCGGTTGCACCTGAAAAATATACTGGTGATCCCAATAAAATACCATCGGCGGCTTTCATTTTCTGAATCCATTCATTTACCGGATCATCATCAAATACGCATTTTTCGTTTTGTTTTTTAAGGCAGGTATAACAGGCCACACAGCCCCTTATTTTGTTTTTCCCCACGAGGATCATCTCGGTTTCGATACCGGCTTTGTTAAGCTCTTCAAGCACCGTATTCAGGCATCCAGTTGTATTACCATTTTTCCGAGGACTTCCGTTAAATGCAACTACTTTCATTAATTTTCTCCATTTGTTAATAGTTTAAAAGTGATTGTTGATAAGGTAAGGTGAGGTTTTGATTCCAAGATAGAGAATATCGAGACCAAGCACTCTTGCGAACATACCTCTGATGCCGCGGAATCAGGAATACTACCGAATCATGGTCGTAGTGGTTCGCATCCGATATTCCATCCGGAAACGATATTCAACAGCCTATAATCTCCATATCATCATATGATGATCAGAAATACAAAACCCTACCTTTTTATAGGCTTTAATTGCTCGATTGTTATCCTTATGGACGTACAGGCGCAGTTCAATAGCATTTTCATTCTCTGCCGCCAATTTTACTTTTTTTTAAAACACTTTCATTAACCCTATACCACGATAATTTGGTAATAAAAACATACTTTGAATCCACCAGTAAACAATCCTTTTACGGCTTCCATTTTACCCCCTCAACGGCTGAACTTGCATTGATCGATTCACGATAAGCCCTGGGTCCCACTGTGAGCGATTTCGATCGCCAGATCAACCCATTTTTGATGATTTTTAAATCCCGTTATGAATCGCTGAGGTATCCCGCTCAAGCCTGTCTGCGCCCCGCTCAGTGCACCTGTTAGCGTGCCGCGTGCCAGGTTGTTGCCTCCCGAGTTGATCGCAGTCAGCATCGCGTCCTCAAAAGAATCCGGAAAACGGGCAGCAATGGAAAAGGCGGCAGGCATTGCCATCATCAGCGGACAAGCCATGCCGTAAACTTTGGAAATCGCTTCCGGCGGTTCGATTCGAATGCGCTGATCCTGAGCAGCCTCAATCCACCAGCCCATTCCCAACAGGACATCCGGGAAAGGCAAATTCAGGGTTGGTTGTTCAGGAGCCAGGTTGTCCTTGCGCTCTTCAGCCAATACCGCATGGTTAAAGGTCGGTGATCCGTCCCCCGTACGCATGTCGCATGTCATCAAGGTCATAATACCAGTGGGGTCCAACAGCCATTGCGTCGCCGATCAACACTCCCATAACGGCACCGGCGGCGCGATCTTGGGCTGGTTTCAGATTTTCGGGAAGGATATATTCGTTAGATGAGGTATTCATAAGATCATATCTCCAATAGTGTTATTCAAAAGATCAAGTCTCGGGATTGGCCGCGGTCCAGGCCTTATCGAGCTCTTCCATGTCGATCTCCCGGTCCTTGGTCATCAGTTCGGCCAGATTGGCATTGTGCTGCTTGTACATGGAGACGTATTTGTCTTCATCCTGCCGATGGATCCGGTACAGTTCCGGCATGGTCTCCTTGTCCTTTTTTCGAAACAGCCGCCTGATTTTATAAGCTTCATATGGGTCAAAGCCGAGCAGTTGCAGGGCATCCTGACCGAGGGTGAGAGCCGTGCCGAAGGTCTCGCGGCGAATGGAAACCCAAAATCCTGTTTCATTTGGGGCAAAACGATGTGGTTCGCTTCGGTGCATTGCGGCGGGCCGTTTTCGGAATATCGGAGAAGATGCTGATCCAGAGCTTGAAAGAGCTTGAAAAAGATGGTCTCGTGTATCGGAAGGTATACCGGCAGGTACCACCAAAGGTTGAATATTCCTTGACCGAACTCGGGCGGTCGTTTGTTCCGGTGTTAAACGCCATGTTCAATTGGGGGCAATCCTATGCGTCTTACCTGATCGCTCAACAAAAAAAGGGCCATGACTTTAAAATTGGCGATGTTTTTGAGAACATCGAGGAACTTGTTCAAGTGAAAAATGAATCTGCCGCGCTTGGATGAATTGAATCCCCCTATTTCCTTTTAATTTGGTTAAATCACACAAAGAGCCTGGATTAGTTCAAGTTTCTTCATGGTATCAGCAATTTTTCTCGGAATAACGATGGGTTG
>JASFSK010000263.1:0-6675 GCA_050114455.1 Desulfobacterales bacterium
TAAATGGTTCAGCGTGAAAGCTTATAAAGTCCTGCTGGCAGCCGCGGTTGTAATGTCCCTGGCGATTCTTATTCCGCATGAACCTCTGGTCTCCTTTTCGGCCGGCATCATCGCCCTGGTTGTGCTCACCACCACAACCCGGGGGGAAACCGAGTCCTGGTTTCTGTCTACCTGGGATTTTGCCAAGCAGATTATGCCCCTACTGTTTGCCGGGATCCTGGTGGCAGGTTTGTTGCTGGGGCGACCCGGTTCCGAAGGGCTGATCCCTTCGCAATGGATCAGCGGTCTGGTGGGCGGCAACTCTCTGTGGGCCAACCTGTTCGCCTCGGTGGTGGGTGCTTTCATGTATTTCGCCACACTGACGGAGGTACCCATTTTGCAGGGACTTTTAGGGGCCGGTATGGGTAAGGGTCCAGCCCTGGCCTTGCTTCTGGCCGGACCGGCGTTGAGCCTGCCAAACATGATGGTGATCCGCAGTGTCATGGGAACTAAAAGAACAGTGACCTTTGTGGGCCTGGTTGTGGTGATGGCCACCATCAGCGGGATGATTTTCGGTCATTTTTTTGCGTAAATTCAGAACGCTTCAGCGACCAAGTACACAGATACAAAAATACGGTAACGTAAAACCTGAGGAATGGATTCTATATAAAAAAGCCTATCAGACAGGATCCACATGATTATTTTAAATGGGAGGACCTTCGGCCAGAGGGTATCTCGGCGCAGGCAAAAAAATCCCTTTAATCCTGTAATCCGTGTCCAATCTAAAATAAATAAAGGAAAAATTTATGGATATCAAAGTCCTCGGACCCGGTTGTCCAAAATGCAGCCAGACGGAAAAGGTTGTCAGAAAAGCTATAACTGAAGCGGGAGTGGAAGCCCAGATCGAAAAAGTAACGGATACTATGAAAATCGCGGAGCACGGAGTATTTGGGACGCCGGCCGTGGTGGTAAACGGGGATGTCAAATGCGTGGGCAAAGTGCCTACAGTAGATGAAGTCAAATCATGGATATTGAATTAACAAGGGGGATAAATAATGTCTGAGCAACGCCTTCTAGCTGAATGGTTTCCAGAATTTGCTGAACAATTTGACAAGATCGATGCGCTTTACAAGGAAATGAGAACAATTGATGAAAAGACCTATCAGTTCATCTGTTTTGCTCTTGCGATCAAAGCACGTTCAAGACCATGCGTGTTGAAACACTTCATGGGTGCATTGGAAGCCGGAGCCACAGTAAAAGAGCTGGCGTATATTTTAGCGCTAACTATGCGAGAAGCTGCAGGCGGAGACGACTGTTGGACCCATGAAGCTTTAGGAGATTATAAAGCACTTATCGCAGAGGGACTCAAGAGTTCTGAGTGTTGTGCAAGATAACTGATTGTGAATAAATATTATCTGAAAGATACCCTCCTGTCCCTCACTAAAAAAGGAGAGAAACCGTGTCTTTGATTCACTTTTATTTCTTAAATGGGGCGGGGCGGGAAGCCGGCAGCTGGTTTCGGCGTGCGGCCGGAATTGTTATTGTTCTACTGGGAGTTTGCTTTATCTTGAATCCGATAATATCCTGAAGTTGGTATTGTGCTACTAAATAGCTATTCGAAAGAAATATTCAGACCCGAATGCAACCCCGGATTCGAATCCGTGCACTGCCTCGCGTACCTGGACCAGGATATTTCCGAGGCGTTGCCCTATCTTAATGCAGTTCTTGGCAGCTTTGAATATCTCAAAGACCCACCGGCGCTAATATTGCGCTCCCAGGGCAAATTGATCACCGTGCATGGCACCAAAATTGCCATCAATGCCCTGCGAGACGAAGCTGAAGCGGAGAAGATCTTGCAATGGCTGAAACGGGAAATCAACGAGACGTGGAAAAACCGTGACCATATTCAACCCAGTTACGAAGGTGCCCCCAAACCCAAATTAATCGAGATACTCAAACTGCTGCCCATGACCAATTGCAGGGACTGTGGGGTGCCTACCTGCATGGTATTTGCCGCCCGGATGGCGGAAGGAATCAAGGGAGTTGAAGATTGCCCGGGGTTGGGCATTGATAACCAACAGCGGCTTGAAGAATACATGGGACAATTTAAATTTAACGTTTAATGAGGATCGCGTGACAGCCGGCTTATGTTTCAATACCCAGCAAATTTAGAAGATGGTGTATACAAGCCCACTAATTTTTTCGAAATGCTGATCGGATGTTATCAGTTCGGCTCCCTGCTCCATAGCCTGTGCGGCGATCCAGATGTCATTGGTCGGAATAGGCGTTCCCTGTTGTCTGAGATTTACGGCAATCCTTGAATATCGATCTGATGTAATTTTTCCTATCGGCAAAAGGTCTACAGCTTCGTGATTCAAAAATCGGTCAAGATCGTCCCTATTTTCTTTGAATCGGGTGCCATTGCGAAAACCAAACATGAGCTCTCCCATGACAACCGGAGAAAAAACGATCAGCTCAGCTTTCACTACTATTTCAACCGCTTCAACCGCATTCCGTTTGAATCCCACATAGGCACTTGTATCCAGCATAATTTTCATGTCCACATTTCCTCGTCGATCTGTTCACAAGGTTTAATGGAATCAAAGAATTCAGCGACATCCTCATCGCTCCAACCGCCGGCAAGTTCTTTTAAAGACGCCGCCGGTGGTTTTTTTTTATTTATGCCGATGCACTGGTGTATCATATCCAGGATTACTCGATTGAGGGATTTCCCGGTTGTTTTTGCCATCCTGCGAATCGTGCGCTCCGCCTTAGGGTCCATCCCGCGTAATGTGATTTGCCGCATGAGTCACCTCTTGACTTATTTTGACTCATTATATTCCTCATTTATGTGGCTGTCAAGATCAGCGATGAAGTGTTTTGCTTGTCAATTTAAAAACTTTTATTCTATTTTATCATTTCATAGGGCCGGAGACCGTAGATCTGGTCAAGATGCCCTTTGGACTCGACCTGCCGGTTGGCGCCACCCACGGTGCGGGTACAGTGGTTGTGTCTGACGGAATTAAGATGCTGGAAGTACCGCTGTGGCGAAGCTACCTGGCAGGCTGCATCCTTTTGGGCATCGCGCCCTGCACCGCCATGGTGCTGGTATGGGGATACCTTTCCCGCGGCAATGACGGTTTGACCCTGGTAATGGTGGCCATTAACTCTCTGACCATGTTGCTGCTTTACGGGGTGCTGGGCGGGTTTTTGCTTGGTGTCGGGCGTTTGCCGGTTCCCTGGCAGGCATTGCTGCTGTCCATCGGTATTTACGTGGCCCTGCCACTGGTAGCTGGCTATTTTTCCCGCAAGTGGATCATTGCCGCCAAAGGTGAGAAAGAGGCAGATGATCACATTTGTTGATACCAATATACTGCTGGATGTCTTTTTACCGAATCCGAAGTGGGGCGATTCATCGAAAAATCTATTAGATCGAGCCTATATTCAGGGATCTCTTATCATAAATGAAATCATCTATGCGGAGCTTGCACCACAATTTGACAAAAAGAATCTACTGGACGACACTTTAAAAGTTCTTGGCATTCGAATTGTTTCTTTAGATCTTGAAACTGCGTACAACGCCGGAATGAAATGGAAAGAATACCGAGAAACAGGAGGCACTCGCAAACGAGTCCTGGCGGATTTTTTAATCGCTGCCCATGCTGAAATACATGCAGACAGGTTTCTGACACGCGATCGTGGCTTTTATAAAAAGTATTTTGCAGATATTGAGATTTTTTACTAATATCTTGGTGAATTGCTCTGTGGCATGATCCAGGGCCTGGTCCCAGCTGGCCCGCCGCCACTTGCCCTCGCTTCTTTTTCAGGCACCAGGGCGTGCAACACCGGCGCTTTTGCACCGGCGATCGAAGCTGCTGTGGCAGCACCGGTCCACTTTAGAAAGCTCCGACGTGAAATTGGGTTGTCAACTCCAAGGGACATTGGTATCTCCCTATTTTACCAGGGAATGTCTGATATTTTCATGTTTTATTAGCACCTGCATCACCAGTTCGGTTGTTTTAACCGTAAGGTCCAGACAGCGTGTTTTGCCAAGTTTTTTGGCTTTAAAAACGGCTTCCCCCTCTTTTGTACTGATATCGCATCCTAAGAGATCCGAGCAGTTTCTGGAACCTAGCTGGCGTTCAAAATCACGAACCAGGCGCTCTGATAATGCATAGATCTTTTTGGGAGAGTCTTTGGATGACCTTCGGCCGTGCAAGACACCCAGGGCCATAATTCCTCCGACCAATGCCCCGCAAAGACCGTCGGTACGAGACATACCGCCACAAAAGCCGCTTGCGATGGCCGGAATGAGATCCGACCGAAGATTGTGTTTTTCGGCAACTGCCAAAAGTACCGCTTCAGCTCAGTATAAGCCTGATTTGAAAAGGTCTCCGCTCCGTTCGGCAACTGTTGTCATAATAAGCTCCTTGCCCGGACGAACCGGGATTGAAAATTAAAAGATACTTAATTTACATTTGAATGCTTTTGCTGTCGGCGCATCGCCGTCACCAGTTTCTCAAAATGATCGATAGTGGCCTCGTGACTTGCGTCTTCGATGCTTTCAAAAACCCGATTGTAGAAATCGTCATTGGATTGATTGATTTGATCGGCAACTTCCTGGCCATTGGCGGTTAGTGACAGCAGATTGAACCGCCTGTCGCTCGGATGGGCAACCCTTTCAACCAGGCCAACATTCACCAGGCCGTCGATGGTTCTGCTCAACGTGCTTTTGTCCAAGCCAATCCGTTTTGCAAGCTCCACGATCGTTGCCTTGCCCAAATCTTCAATTTCCAGAATCGTGTGACACTGCCCCAGGGTGACCCCCTGGCAGCAGCTGTCCTCCTTGATCTGATTTACGGTCAATCGCTCAAACAGCCGCAATAATTTTCTGAAAGATCTTAGCTTTTGTTTTTCCATTTTTCAGCTTATATAGTTTTAATTGACAACAGTTGTAGAATACAACTAAAAGATTGTCAACCTCATATTCGTGCAAAAGTTTGCCACCAAGTCAAACCAACAAGTTACGCTTTTAGTAAACCCGGTGGTCCTGCCGAGGCTGCCTGCAGACGAGACACCATCGCCTGCAGAAGATAGACTTCCAGCGGTGACAGCGACTCCCATGACAAAGAGAATAGAAATTAAAGATATGGCCGGAAAAGACATTCATTCGGGGAAAGCACCTATCATTTAGACGGGCCGGATTGTTGTCTTGACTTGCCAGTTTGATTATAAGCTTATAATATAATATGGTATCAGTGAGCTTATTGTGTGCGCTTAAAGTCGCTCCTTCAGCAGGTACTGAATGAAAATCCAGTTACGGTCAACCTGGTTTTCAGCAGGCAGTCGATGTTGCGTTGAAGAAAATTTAGAACAATAATAAAAATACCAATGAATAATTCGAGGAAAATCAGAAATAATACAAAATTTCACGATAAAAATGAATTTCGAACCCCCAAAAATGGGCGTGGAGGTAAAAGGCGTGGATGGTTTGTCACCATCCTGGCAGTTGCTGGTCTCTTGGTTTGCCTGTATCTTTATTCCATGCATGTTGCCCTGATGAAGGGTGAGATTAAGGGCAGTCCGCTTTGTGGGGCGGATGGTGGATTCGGATGCCAATCGGTGGCGGCTAGCCAGTACAGCAGTATGATGGGGCTTCCGCTTGCGTCCTGGGGAGCGCTATTTTACAGCATTTTGGTGCTGCTTGGAGTTGGCGCCGTTATATTTTGGCGAGATTCCGGAAGGGTGTATCTCCGCTGGATATTTTGGCTTGTTGTTTTGGGATTGGCTGTAGATCTTTATCTTGGCTATTTAATGCTTTTCAGCATCCGGTCAGTTTGTTGGCTTTGCATTTCAACATATGCGATTAATTTCGCTATTTTTCTTGTCCTTTTGAAAAGAGTATGGAAGGAGCCAAAGCCGCGTATTCCTTTGCGAGAGATATTCCCGGGCGCGAAAAATGTGCAAGATGGTGAGGGTTATTACCGCAATTCAATTAAAAGCCTTTTAGTCGGAGGCATTTTGATTGCCACCGTGGCTGGTGTTGCCGGTTCTCAGTTTATTTCCCAAGCTTTGACCGGAGATGATCGAGAGCGTTTGGAAAAACTTAAATTACACCTCGCAAGACAGAAGATAAGAACTGTTACCATCGACAACAGACCGATAATGGGCACTGATGACGGTAACGTAACCGTGGTTGAATTCAGCGATTTCTTATGTCCTTATTGCGCCATAGCTGCAAAATATCTTAAGCTTTCGTACGCCAGCAATCCTGACGCCGCTCGCTTTGCATTTAGGCACTATCCCCTGGATGCCTCTTGCAACCAGAGTGTTTCTGCCAACATACACCCAGGCGCCTGTATGTTAGCGGAAGGATCAGCGTGTGCCAATGAACAAAACAGATTTTGGGATTACCACGATATCGCTTTTGAGACCAAAGGTAAAATATCAAAAACCGTTGTGATGGATATTGCTTCCAATATCGGGCTGGATTTGAATGAATTTAGAAATTGCCTGAACTCCGGCCGGGGCCTTAAAGTTGTAAAAGAGGATATCGATGCTGCCATTCGAGCCGGTGTAAAAAGTACGCCCACATTATTCATCAATGGCAGAGGTCTGCGGGGCGTTCCCAAGCCTTTAATATTAAATGAAATTTTGCGGTACAGCAAACAGAGTCTTGCCCCACCAAAATGAAAT
>JASFSK010000264.1:0-6643 GCA_050114455.1 Desulfobacterales bacterium
ACCGGAGACCGGCTCTCCTAGAAAGACGACCCCCAAAACAGCGGTAAAGACTAATTCGCCGGTTAGGAAAATTCCACCCTCCCAGCTTTTGCAATAACGAAAGCCTTGATTCATCGAAAGCTGCGCGATTACTGACGACCCTGCAATGCCGCCGGCCATCAGCCATTCTAAACCTGATTCGGGCAATCGTGGATTTGCAACGTACGCGGGAAAACAAACCAATGCTCCCAGCAGGCAGAAGTAAAAATAGATCGCAACCGATCCGTCCGTCTCTCTGAGTTTTTTTATCAAATTGACGGTTAGACCTGCAAAAACACCAGATAGTATTCCCATTATATATCCGAACCAATTGCCGTCAAGCCTGAAACCCATCAGCACGGCTACGCCACCCAGGGCACCGCAGACACAAAAAATTTCTTTTTTGGTAAGACGCTCTCTGAAGATCGGGCGGGAAAATAAGGCGGCAAAGGCCGGAAAGGAGAAAAACAACACCATGGCCGTAGAAAGGGGGACATTTCGAATGGCCGTTGTCAGGGACAAAAAGGCAATGCAGCCCGTAATGCTTCGAACGAGCATCAGTTTCAGATTGTGAGTTTTTAGAACTCGGCTCCGGCACCCAAAGATAATCATCAGCAGTGCCAATCCCATACCCCAGCGATAAAAGGCAATATCCCAAATTCGATATGAGGGACCTATCAATTTGATCAGGCCATCGAGAACCCCGAACATTAAGGCTGCAGAGAGCATATACAGAGGCCCTGCGAATGTTCTTATGGCAGGCAGTGATTTAATGGTTAAGCTGCGCGGTACGCCATTTTTCATGCCTAAAGCGCTCTTAAAAATTCCGGTTTCAAGGCGATGTTGCCTGCCAGCGCATCGTCGATCAGCTTGAGGGTCGCTTGTTTGTCTTTTGGCAATCTGGCTTTGATGGGCAGGTAATTCGAAGCGTGATTGGCATGGAAAAGCCCACTTGAAAGATGGGTGTCCGCGATCATCGTCCTCAGCTCCGCCAGCATTTCATCCGGTTCAATCAAAGTGAATTTCCCAGCTTGGATATCATTGAAAAGTGGGGTTCCAGGGATGGGCATCAGGCTCAAGGCACCGATGTAGTCCGGGTCGATTGCTGACAGCACCCGGCCGGTTTCTTTGGCGTGTATGTGCGAGCGTTCACGACCGGCGATACCCAGCAACACCGTGATCGACAATTTCATGCCGGCGTCTTTCGCTTTCCTTCCCATATCGATCATATGGGACGAAACAGCACCCTTGTTGATTTGCTTGAGCGTAACGTCATCACCGGTTTCAAGGCCCATGTAGAGGATTCCCAAACCCTGTTCTTTGAGCGTTTTAAGCTCTTCAATGGTTTTCATATTCAAGCATTTGGCATTTGCATATGCGCCCACACGGGTGACCCACGGTAGCCGATCTTTTATGGCCTGAAGTATTTTCAACAGCCTTTTTTGGGGAACGATCAGCGCATCTCCATCACATAAAAATACGCGACGCTGTCGGCGGCAATATTGGGCGGCAAACTCGATGTCCTCCCATATGATCGAATCCGGCTTTATGCGAAATCTTTCTCCCACATAGGTGCCGCAAAATGTGCATTTGTTGCGCGAGCAACCTACCGTGACCTGGAGTAATATACTGTTTGCCTCACTGGGCGGTCTTATAATATTTCCTTCGTAGTGCATGGTAGTAACCGTTTTACCTCTTTAGTTAGTTAACGAATCAAACAAGTTTTAGTATAGCTTTTGTTAAACTTAAAACAAAACGATACTGGATGTTGGTTTCTCGATGCTGGATTTTTAGGCAACGTGCTTCTTAATTTGTATCTTATCGCGCACTCGGTCCGAGGCGACGCTTCGCTAATCTTTATCATGCAGCATTTTTGCAAGCAAGGCGCTCAACGCCTCAAGTCCCACCGGTTTGGCCAGATAATCTTTAATGGAGTCCTTGGCACGCTGGCTCATACCTTCAACACCCTCCTCCTCGTAGCCCGAAAAAATCGATATGTTGGCATTGGGGTCATAGTTAAGGATTTTTTCGATACAGGTAATTCCGTCCATCTCCGGCATGTTGATGTCCATCAGCACCGCATCGGGATTCTTGGACATATATTTTTCCAGTCCTTTTTTACCGTTTGCAGCCAGTTCCGGTCTATAGTTTAGATACTCAAGCAAATCCTGCATGGCCTTGAGAATTTCGGATTCGTCATCGACCACCAGCACCAGCTGCCCCTCGCCCCGAATGATTTCCGGCACATCTTCGTCTTCACTTTGTTCTTCGTCAGGCATCATAGAAAAAAGAATTTTAAAGGTCGTACCCTGGCCCGGTTGAGAATCAACACTGATCATACCGTCATGGCTTTTAATAATGCCATAGGTGGTGGAAAGTCCCAGGCCGGTTCCTTTCCCGATTGGTTTGGTGGTATAAAACGGATCAAAACATTTCCCGATGGCATCCTGATCCATGCCCCATCCGTTGTCTGACAGGGTAACCATGGCCTGTTTACCCTGCCTGACCGCTTTGATGATCAACTGGCCGCCATCGGGCATGGCATCCCGGGCATTGTTGCATAGGTTCATCAGAGCCTGGCTGAGACTGGTTGCATCCCCCATAATTGGAAGTTTTTCGGGCAGCTCAGTTTGAATATCAATTTTCTGGTCAAAGGAATTGCGAATGATTTGGCAAAGCTCATTGATCACCTCTACCAGGTCGATCACTTTAAATTCTTCTTTGATCTGTTTGCGTGAAAATTGCAGCAAGCCGTCGACCAGACGAGATCCTCTCCTGACGGAGGTGTTGATTCGCCCAGCCACGTCGTGCAAACCGGACTGATCTTCATAGCTCATCTGAATCAACTGGCTGTTGACCAGAATTTCGGTCAAGGTATTTCTGAAATTGTGGGCGACACCGGCTGCAATCGTGCCGATTGCCTCCATCTTTTGGACATGTTGCAACTGCATTTCCAACCGCCGGCGTTCGGTCACATCCGTGATCATGAGGATGACAGTGGCAGGCTCTCCGGTTACCGGCAAAACGTTAATGGTAATTTGTCGGCCGTTTAACTCAACCGGCGATTTTTCCCCAATTGCTGCCGATCGCTCCGGACCCTCTTTGAAAATTTTGTCTAACCGGCGTCCGGCATTTTCATCAAACAGATCAGGCGGATAAGCAGCCAGAATTTTTTCCGGTGATGATGCGAGCAAAGACATTGCAACCCCATTGGCATAGACCACTTTGTTGGCATAGACTTCCAGTATTCCTTCGGCCATGCTCTCTAAAATAGTTTCAAGGTGGCGATTGCGTGAAAGTAATTCTTTGGTCAACTGGCGCGCGTATACGCCGTCTAGTCCACGAATGGGTTTGGGATCTTCCAGATCGCGGGGTGCATCCGAGATTTCAATGGTTTCCCGGATATGATTCGCCATTGAGTTAAAAGGCCCTTTGGCAATATAGGAATCGGCACCGGTTTCCTGAAAATCGAAATCAATTTCAGCCACGGCAGCGGAGACGATGACCAAGTAGCATTCATTGAGCTGGGGCATGCTGCGCACGATCTGGATTAATTTTTTTCCATCAATCTTGGGCATGATAAGGTCAAAGAATATAATGTCCGGATTGAAACTGGATAGCAGATCCAGAGCTGCAAACCCGTCCTCGGCCGTTAATACTTCATGTCCTTCGCGGGTCAAGAATTTGGTGATAAATTTCAACATGACACGATCGTCATCCACGACGAGGATCTTCTTTTTCATTTATTGGGTTCCCCCTTTGAGGAATTGTCCTGGTGATCGGTTCAACCTACACTAATCTATCATTTTTCTGAGTTTTTTATCAACCTCAACGATCCGGGCGGTGAGGTTGTCGATTTCCGGCTGAACGTCATTTAAATCAGATTCTCGACCTTTCTTTTCAAGGCTATAGGCGATATCCGCAGCGGCATCGACCTTGAAATTTTTCAGCATACCCTTCAGACTATGGGCGCACCGCATAAACGTATCACGGTCGCCTTCGTTCAAGGATGTTCGAAGATTATCAAGCAGCCTGGGATAATCTTCGAGAAATATATCCACGACTTCTTTAAAAAAATCCCAATCCCCGTCAAAGGCTTTTAACAGCATTTCATCATCAACCAAAATAGAATCGGGCGCTGATGGTCCCGGGCTCCCTGGTGCCTTCGTCAATCTTTCAATCGCTTCGAAAAGTTTGTCCGAATCGATGGGTTTGGATACATATTCGTCCATCCCGGCATCTAAGCAGCGTTCTCGATCTCCTTTGACAACATGGGCAGTCATGGCAATTATGGGGATGTGGCCGCCGAATTTTTCTTCCCTTTCGCGAAAAACAGCGGCGGTTTCAAGCCCATCCATTTCCGGCATCTGAACATCCATTAAAACAATGTCAAAATTGTCCCGTTGGAAGGCTTCCAGGGCCTGCCTCCCATTTTCCACCAATACGGTTTGATGTTTCCAGCTTGCGAGCAGGCGCAGAATGAATTTTTGGTTGAAGGGCGTGTCTTCGGCCACCAAAATTTTCAGCGGGCGTGAGGGGGCCCGAATAACTTGCGGCTGAGTATCAGCAGCAGGATCAGGCGTAGACCTTGCAATCCCCAGAGATGCTAAGATCGTGCGAATCAGTTCCTGTCCACACACCGGTTTGAGAACGCTGTTCATAACACCCAATTTATCGAGATCGGCTTTTCGTTTGCAGTGTGGAAAGGTCAGCATCATAATGATACCGGCATCAGAGAGTTTTTGTTGCGCAATCCAGGTCGCTAAATCGAATCCATCGGATTCTGGCATATCCGAATCGAGCAAGATCAGATCAAACGGTGACTGTTCGATCTGGGCTTTCTGTAAAAGGTTTCTGGATTCGGGGGCGCTGGATGCTAAGGTGGGCTTCATCTGATGGCTTTCCAGAATTTCTCTGAGAATCTTACGACTGGATGCATTATCATCGACTATCAGCACTTTCAAGTCGGCCAGATCCGGATAAGACACCGCATTTTGAGGGGTCCCACCATTCTGCTGGCGAATAAACCGCGCGGTGAATCGAAAACGACTTCCGTGTCCCGGCTGACTCTTGATTTTAATTCTGCCGCCCATCAAATTCACCAACTGAGCCGAGACCGCCAACCCGAGTCCCGTACCTCCATAGCGACGTACGGTTGTGACCTCGGCCTGATTATAGGCACCAAAAATACTGCGCTGCTTGTCCGCCGGGATACCGATGCCGGTGTCAACCACAGAAATGTGCAGATAAACTTCGTGTTCCATTTGAGATTGAGTGGCGACATAAACGATCACCTCGCCATCATCCGTAAATTTAATGGCATTGTCGACCAGATTGAGCAAAACTTGGCGCAGACGGGCATCATCACCCAATAGCTGATCGGGAACCCCCGGTGCGATGCGATAGGCCAGCTCGATGTTTTTTTCATGGGCTTTGATGCCCATTATTTTCATAGACTCATCTAAAAAATGCCTGAGACTGAACGGGTTTTGTTCCAATTCCAGCTTGCCGGCATCAATTTTGGAAAAATCAAGAATGTTGTTGATGATAGAAAGCAGAGAATACGCCGATGACTTGACCACATCCAGATCATCCCGTTGGTCGGGTGGTAATTCAGAATTCAACGTCAGTTCCACCAGCCCTATGATGGCATTCAGCGGCGTGCGAATTTCATGGCTCATACTGGCCAGAAATTCACTTTTGCTCTGGTTGGCGGCTTCGGCAGCCAGCTTATCCCTGTATAAGGCTTCTGCCCGCTGACGCTGGGTAGCATCTCTAACGAACACACCAAATCCAATGGGATCTCCTTTGGGATCGTTTATCAGAGACACAGATGATTCCAGAAATCTTTTGGAACCCTCCTTGTTGGTGAGGATCCAATCAACCGATTTGTTGGTGACTCCGGTTGCAAGCACTTTTTGAAAGATATCGGTTAGTTTTCGAGAATTGGTCTCATCCATCGATTGGCTTTGGTTCATCGTTGATAATTCCCGGCGGGAATAGCCGAGAATTTTGCACATGGAATCGTTAAAAAAAATAAAATTCTCGTCCAGGTCCACCTCGTAATATCCATCCGGGGCGGTTTCAATAATTTTCCGAAATTTTTCTTCACTTTCCCGAAGCGCAGCTTCGGCGGCGGATCGCTGATTGATGGTGAACTGGGCATGGGAGCCAAAGATCAGAAAAAGGCACAAAATTGCGATACGGCTCCAAATCGCACTCATGTCCGGCCCGAACAAACGTTGAAAAAAATCGACATCATATGACAAAAAGATGTATAGAATCGATTCAAAAACCGTATAGAAAAGGGCCAATCCGATTCCGATCAAAACCATGTGATCCCAAATATGGACCTTGCGTGGTTTTTCATCTGTATTTGACGTTTTGCTCCTCATTCTATATGACTCCGGCATTTTGTTTAAAATAAGGCTCTATTCATCAATGAATATACTGAATTTTTGAAATTGGATTTTCGTGCTGATCTGTCATTTTTGGATTTATCGTCGAACGAATAATACCAAGACATTTGATGCCGATAGCTGAGTATTGGCTGGCAAGCAGTTTTTTTGTCCAGCGTCGAGCAACTAACACCTCTTTGCGCCGAGCGGCAGAATGACAGACACAA
>JASFSK010000265.1:0-6637 GCA_050114455.1 Desulfobacterales bacterium
GCTCCGACGGCAATCTGGGCACCTCACCCTTTGCCAGTGCGATCAACGGCGGTGCCTGCCAAAAGGCCTATGCCATTGCCATGACCGATGGATACTGGAATGGAGGCGATCCGTCCGTGGCAAATGCAGACGATGGTGAAGGGGACCCTTACCAGGATTCCTATTCCAATACTTTAGCCGACGTGGCCATGTACTATTATGACAACGATCTGTCCAGCTCCCTCGATAACCTGGTGCCCTCAAAAAGTTGTGACACGGCCAAACATCAGCACATGACCACGTATACGCTCTCGTTTGGTGTGACTGGAACCATTGATTTGACGGACATGGACGGCAATGGTCAAACAGACAGTGTTACCTATGAAGATGATCCCTGTTTTGGCAATGCCAACACACCGGTGCCCGCCTGGCCGGATCCATCGGCCGGTGATTCAGAAAAAATCGATGATCTTTTTCATGCCGCTGTCAACGGCCGCGGCCTGTTTTTCAGTGCTTCCAACCCCCAGCAACTGGTCGACTCCATGGCCGAAATCATCGGGGATATCCGGGATCCGGCTTCGGGTGCATCGGTGTCTGTTAATGGGGAGGAACTCGGCACGGACACGGTATTGTATCAGGCCCGATATATCTCCGGGGAATGGATAGGGGAAGTGCTGGCATTTCCTCTCGACCAGAATGGCAACGTATTGAATGCCGAAGATGAGATTTTGTGGAACGCTTCCGACAAGCTAGAGCGTTTAGGGGTCACCTGGGACAATCGCCGAATCGTTACCTACAACGGCACCGATGCCGGGATTAAATTCAGATATAACAGCCTGAGCGCGGCACAACAGACGGCGCTGGACAGTGACGCGACCCAAGCTGAGCGAATCCTGGAATACATCAGGGGTCGGACCGACAACATTTCCGCTTTAAATTTCAGATATCGCACCAGAATACTGGGAGATATCGTTCATTCTGCGCCCCTTTTGGTAGGCAATTCCACTGAAGCTACCAACGACAGTATCGATAACAACGACAATGGGGTCGTCGACGAATCCGGTGAAATGAGCGGCGGCACCATATTTGCCGGTGGCAATGACGGCATGTTGCATGTTTTCGATGCCCAAAATGGCTGGGAACGTTTTGCCTATGTGCCCAACCTGGTGTTTGAGAACTTAAAAGATCTCACCGATCCAAACTATAGCCACCGTTTTTATGTTGATTTGACCCCCTATGCCAAAGAGATAGAAATCAGCAGCAGCGAGAGAAAAACCTATCTGGTAGGCGGTTTGGGCAAAGGCGGCAAAGGCTATTATGCACTTCTCATTCGGCACCGGACGGAAAGCGCAGGTGTCTGGACGGACATCTTGAATGTCGATAACATTGACGATGCCACCTCTGAAGATACGGTTAAGACCATGGTTCTATGGGAATACCCGCGGGCGGATACGGCGGCAGACAGCATGGACAATGATGGCGACGGAACTGCGGATGAAATTGGCGAAAGCGATCCCGACATCGGCTACAGCTTCAGTCAGGCCTATATTGTCAAAACCAATGCAACCAATGCCGCTCACAAATGGGTGGTGATCTTCGGCAATGGCTACGCAAGCGTCGGCGGAAAAGCCGTATTGTACATTCTGGATCTGAACGGGGTCATCATCCGCAAAATCGACACAGGGGTCGGCTCCGATAACGGACTGTCCTCGCCGGTCCTGGTCGATGTGAACACCGATCAGAAAGTTGATTATGTTTACGCCGGAGATCTGAGAGGAAACATGTGGAAATTTGACCTAACGTCTGATGATGTCACAAACTGGGAGGTTGCCTTTAACGATGGTACCCATCCCAAACCCCTAATCGCAACCGGTCAGCCGATTACCTCGAAACCGGATGTGATGCGGCATTGCAGCAAACACGGCTATATGGTGGTATTTGGAACGGGCAAGTTCCTGCACAACGATGACCGCGCCGATGTCAGTCAACAGACGATTTATGGAATTTGGGATTATGGCGATGATGCGGATGACACGGAATACTTGGGGGTTTTTGATCCCACCAACGTGATGTTACCGCTTGACAATAGCCCCGGTAATACCATACTGGAACAAACCGTCATCGATGAACGCACCATCACCGGCGACATCTATCGAACATTTAGTGACAATACCGCCGATTGGAGCACGGTCTCAGATGGTAACGCAACACCAAGTGTAAATCCAAGCCCAGATCCTGCTCCCAATGCACATGTCGGCTGGTATGTCGATTTTCCCAACGTCGCCGGTGATCTCTTTGAGGGCGAGCGAGTATTTAAAAATGCGATGATCCGGGATGGTAAAGCCAACATCAACTCCTTCGCCCCCGATATTTCTCCATGCTCGGGAGGTGGTAACTCCTTTCAGTATGTCATGGACGCCTGCGACGGCAGTCGGCTCATCGATGAGCAATTTCGCGGCGTTTGGGTGAATATCGGAACTGTGGATGATCCTATTTTAGTGCCACCGACGGGCAAGGCCCATATCGGCATTTTGCATGAACCTAAAATCATCAGAATACCGGGAACCGGTCTGGAGCGGTTTTATATGAGTTCCTCCACCGGTGTTGTGGAGATGGAAGATTTACCGGCTGAAAGAAGGGGAATGCTTTATTGGCAGGAAAGGTAGTTGATCGTAACCCAACAGCGTTTCAACAGATTCGATTAGGGTATATATATAAAAAGTTGTTATACCAAAACGATTCATTGGCAGGAAAGGAACCAACATGGATGTAAATACCAAAACAAGGCTATTCAGAGCGGGGTTTGTCGGGATGATTTTGATCCTGTTGACCTTAATGCTGGGAGTTGGCCCGGATGCAAAGGCTGCATCAAAAAACCGGAAAAAATCAAACGTAGTGGTAACCGGTGAAACACCGGTCCATTCAGGCTACCCCAGGCTGTTTGACAACGTTGGGACCCTGGACAGATTAACGTCTGATTCAGCAGTGATCAGTGATTCGAGCTACGTGATTTCGAATTCCACTTCCTACCATATACCGGGCCGCCACTATGTTCTGAGATCTCATTTTCATGCGGGTGATATTGTGGGATGCATTTTCGCTGCAGACGGTGAAATTGAATCCATGTGGCTGATTTTGCGACAGGAACCGTAGTCTGCGTCTGGGGCTTCCTAAACAATCAGGTGCCGGGAAGGATCACTTGACATCTTTCCTGGCACGCCTGCCGTTTTATTGCTACAGGAAGGCCATTCTTATCTCCTCCAATTCTTTGATTTGACCAATACTTCGATATCATTTATAGCTGGTAACGATCTTTTTTGAATTTTTCTCCAATCCAGGTGGGTACCCCCATGTCGCAAATTCGCAATCGAACCATCCGAGGACTAACCGCTGGAGCGACGTTCACAGTGTCACGACTATTTTCCGAGCAAGACATGCGAACGTTTGCCGATATTACCCGGGATTACAACCCCATTCATTTTGATAATCGCTTTGTAAGGGCAAAAAACTTACAGGGCCGGATTTGCCATGGTTTGCTGGTGGGAAGTATGTTGACAGAAATCGGGGGACAGATCGGATGGTTGGCTTCGGAGATGAATTTTAGGTTTAAGAAACCGGTTTATTTTGGAGATACCATCGAGTGTAGGTTGACCATCACCGAAATAGACAGGCATCATCGTGCCAGAGCCGAAGTCATTTATCGCAACCAGGACGGACATATCGTCCTGGAAGCTGAGCTGGCGGGCATCCTTCCGGATGATCAGGAACGGAACATCCTCCATGCGATATTTGTGGAGGAAACTTCAAAATAAGTTGTTAGCTTGGATTGGTTTTGGCGTCAGCGCTTGTACCTGGATCGGACCCGGAAGGCGTAGCACCAGATCTGAGCATGCTTGAACGGCCCTCAAATATCGCACCCTCTCTGATATCGATGGATTTTGCCCTACAGTCCCCCAGCAATTGTCCGGATGATTGAATTTCCAGCTGTTTGCGGGCCAGAACGTTGCCGGTAACCTGCCCTTCGACAACGACGTTTTCTGCCTCTATGTCAGCCAGAACGACGCCGCTTTGCCCGACGTGAATATCGCCGACAACCTTGATGGTGCCCTTAAAATGGCCCTCAACACGCAGGTCTTCGTCGCCCAGAATTTCACCCTCGATTTTCACTTTTTTGCTCAACAAGGATGTTGGGCCGCTGTTTTTATCTGGTGCCATAAATACGTCTCCTTCTAAAATAAAAATGCTATGCTGCAGATGCCATCTTTGACCGAAGATAGCCAGAGTGGCCTTGCAGTGTTTAATATAATTTCATAGTGTCAACTGGTTTCGGCGGAAGCGGATTCTGCCGGAGTTGGGGTGGGTCTGGCAGTTGAGGGATTGGATTTCTGGGAAGATTTTTTCCCCATTTGCATTTCCCCGTCAAAAACAGCACCGTCCAGGATAGATACCTTGGGTGTCACAATTCTTCCATTGATACGGGCGGTATTATCCATATGTATTTTTTCGGCCGCTGTCAGCGTGCCATCTACATTACCGTTAACGGCAATACTGGTGGCATGAAAATTCCCTTTGGCGCTGGCTCCCTGGGCAACTTTTAATTGGCCCTTTAAATTAAATTCTCCTTCAAAATCGCCCTGGATAATCATGTTGCCCTCACCCCTGACGCTTCCGGTGATTTTAAGATTTTTACCGAAAAGCGTAGTAGATTCTTCAGCTCTGTCCTGTGCAACATTTTTTGAATCTTTGCCAGGACGACTTTGGAAGGTATTTTTGACCACGGGCGGTTCAAGGGCGACATTCGCCGCTTCCTCTTTTTCCTTTTTCCCAAACAATGTCATTATTTTACTCCTTATGAACTAAAGTGATACATCGTGATGGATTGACAAATTAAGTTGAAACGATATTTAAGTACCATATCTATTAATATATAGTAAAATGCCTAAAATGTAAAAAACTTTTCTGATACTTAAATTATTTCAAGATGTTAAAGAAAATCTAAAAATTTGCTGACCGGTCGTTATTGAGTGATCGATGTTATCACGGGAATCAGCAAGTATTCATACCGGCTTCGCTGATAAATCCGTAAAGGAGTCTGTAATTTGCGGTTTTCTCTTTGGTGGTGAATTCATTCCAGTTTCGTGCTATAAAATCTGCATACCAACTTATCATAAAGGAGCCCTGCCATGAAAAAGATCCTGCTCTGTATGTGTTTTTTGAGTCTGATGCCATCCCTGACAGCGGCTGACATGACACCGGATAATCCCAAATTCAAAACTGCCAGAGAGGACCTTGTCAAAACCCATATCGCTGGTCAAGGCGTCACCGATCCTCTGGTTCTAGCGGCTATGCGCTCTGTTCCCAGACACTGTTTTGTTCCCAAACGGATTATTTCAAAAGCATACCTTGATACAGCCTTGCCCATCGAAGCCGGCCAAACAATATCGCAACCCTATGTCGTAGCGCTGATGACGGAAAGTTTAAAACTCACCGGCGATCACCGCGTCCTTGAAATCGGGACGGGTTCGGGCTACCAAGCGGCGGTACTGGCTAAAATAGTCAAAGAAGTATACTCTATTGAAATCAAAGAAAAGCTTCATCACAAATCAACCAGACTGCTGCAGCAGCTAGGAATTGTCAACGTGAGGACACGGCAGGGTGACGGCTATTTCGGTTGGCCGGAGGCTGCCCCATTCGATGCCATCATGATCACCGCCGCGGTCAATCATGTCCCGCCGCCGCTGCTGAAACAGCTTGCCGAAGGCGGCAAACTCATTCTGCCTCTGGGCAATCCGTTTTCGTATCAAAACCTCACTCTGGTTACAAAAACAAAGGGTGATTATAAAACCCAACAAATTACCGGGGTGTTGTTTGTACCAATGACAGGGCATGCACAGGAATGATAGCGGGTCGCTCTGCTGACAACCATATCGTTTGGCAAAAAAACAACACGTTCAAATCGGCAAGACAACCCCTTAGCTGCAGCGGTGGAGATACCCCAAACCAGGTATCTCCACCTGCGAATCAAATTCGATTTTACATCGCTTGTCCAAAGGGGGACAATGCTTCTTAGCGTCATCTTCCTGGTATCTTTTTCCACCCTGGCCTTTGAGGTCCTGCTCACCCGGGTGTTTTCCATTGGGCAGTGGAACCATCTGTCATTTATGGTGATCAGCATTGCGCTTTTTGGATTCGGAGCCAGTGGTGCCTTTCTGAGTATGATCGATGCTCGATGTCATCGCTGCCGGACATTGCTGGTGTCCGAACCCGCACTCGCCGCCCTTGCCTGCCTGTACACAGTTGCCGCCGTATTATCCTTTTTAGTTTTGAACAACCTGCCGCTGGATTACTTCAGATTACCGGTAGAGCCCGTTCAAAGCCTTTATCTTCTGACAGCCTTTTTGTTTCTATCCCTGCCGTTTTTCATTGCAGGCACAATTATCGCCCTCGGCTATACCGCACAACCCCAAAAAACCGGTCTGATTTACTTTGCATCCATGGCAGGATCCGCTCTGGGCGCGATAGCACCCGCAGTTTTGCTGCCATTGTTTGGTGAAGGCAGACTACTTGTGGTCATGCCTCTGATTCCAATCTTACCAGTGGTTTCCAACGCTTTGATGCCATCATTCGGCAAAAACTCCAATGCCAGGCATCTCTATTT
>JASFSK010000266.1:0-6614 GCA_050114455.1 Desulfobacterales bacterium
TAATTTTAGACTTCTCTCAAGTTTTGTTTCCACCTCACGGCTTCCACACCGTCTCCACAAATAGACTTCGGTGCATTGAGGGGCTTCTTACCGGTTTTATTCTGGGGGAAGTAGGATATTCTTTTCTCAGCAATGAAAACTCAATTAGATAGCTGTGTTTTCCGATGAAACGGATTCTGCCAGCTTGTCTTTGAGTCCGGGATCGAAAGCAAGGTTCAGATCCTGAAGTGTCCGATTGCAGTTGATGATTAATTCTTCATCCAAAATCATTTTATAAAAGCTTGCCCCCGCAAACCCAGCCATCATGCCAGGATAACACCAGATTTCCTCAACACGGGTCATATAATAGGGCGCCAGGGTGGTGAAACAGGATTCAAAGCCGGTTTGATAATCATTTCGGGTGCCGTCGGAAAGGCACCCGCAAAGAACACAGTTCATTTCAAAATGAAGGCAAACTTCATAAAACATAATTTGAACATGAAGGGATTCAGGACTACCGTATACCGGTTGCCCGGTCCGCATGTCTGTCATTATAGAAAAATTACTAAAGGACACGCCTGTACCAGGCTTTAGCAGCTGAATATAAACCACCCCTGCCAAACAAATGGCAATGTCGTGGACAACGATGCCCAATAGGCTTTCGGGGCCCGTCATAAAGGACAAGGTACAAGGGAAAAGGGTTATATCTTGTTCTTCTTCAACCAAAACTTTTAAATTTATCAGGCTTTCTTCATCAAAAGACAAAGGGGCCTTGGGGGATATGCCCTGTCCCATTACGGGGGTACTGTCATCACCTTTGATTTCTTTGATCAGCTGTATTGCTCTCTTAGCACTGGTGTAAACGTCACTATTTTTTGTGTTCGTTTTCGTGGCACGAAAACATATGTTCGGGAATTTATCCGAATATTTCAACATCATCGCGATTTGACCGATATACTGGTCTTCGCTGTCGTTACCCTCAGGTTCAGAAACTCCGGGATTTATAGACTCATAAAGATCACAGGTTTCGGCGAGCTGATACATTTTGATGGCATCCTGAATGTTGCCACGACGAAATTCGCCCGTGTTTTCATCTCGGACCATGGGAGCGTTGGAAAATGGTGTTGCGGCAACCAGTCTTTTGTTGCGTGTAGGAACATATTTGACCCTTGGAAGTGAATCCAAGGCCGTTTTCAACAAGAACGGAGAGATAAAGACTCTTTTCCCTTCAATTTTTGCACCATTGTTTTTAAACATTTCTAAAGCACTGTCCATTTCAAATTCTACGCCGACGGTTGTCAATATGTCTGTGGCCTTTTCATAAATGGACTCGATTTTTTCTCTGTTTATTAATTCCATAGTTTATCCCTATTTTTACAGAATGGATCAGATAATTTAATTTGAATTGGATGGAAATATCCGATGGAAATACATAAGTAGTGGCTCTATGTCAACCATTACAAAAAAAGAAAATATTTAATAGAACCAATATGTTGATCAATTTTTTGACTTGATTTGGAAATATCAGTTTTATAGCTGTCAATGCTACCAAAATTTCATTAAAGGGTCTGTTGTAGGTTTCGCCAAGCAGCGAACCTTTAAAGGAAGGTAAAAATTTGAGATTTGCTGACGGAAGGTGAACTTTTTCAAGAGGATTCACTTATAGTCGTAACCCCTTGTTCCGTAACAGTTTGCATTGTGTTTGCTAATCTAACCGAATAGATCCCGCTATAAGTTATGGCAAAGAAGTACCAATTATTCAGATTTGGTTGTCTAAATTCAGCAGAAATTTTTGAATACCATCGAAGTCAAAATCTTCCGCTAATCTGACTAATTCGTTACAGAAAGGTGCCACGGCATCGGATTCGGATTTTAATTCTTCGGCAATGGATTGAACTTTCATTACATCCCCCATTTCGATTGCCGTTTTGATGTTTTCGGCTGCCTTTTTGATTAATTCGGGAGGTACTGATATCCTCGCGTCTTTATCGCTTTTGATCGCCTTTTTTTCAACCGTACCTCCTAAAGTGTTAACCGCATCCAGAGCCTGCCCGAGAGCATTGTTCAGTCCAGCAAGTTTCTCTTCAATATTTTTTTCAGAGACGGTCCCCTGCGATTGTCCTTTAACCAGATTTTCCAATTCCGCTGCCGCCGCCTGAAGGTCTTTAGCCTCCAGATTTCCAGCGAGTCCTTTAAGGTTGTGCACCAAGCCGTGGATCTGTTTAAAATTTTTTGTCTCCAATGAAGCAAGGATTTCATCAGCGACGCCGCCATAGTTGGCCCCAAAATCAATCAATAGCTTGCGGTAAAGCCGTTTGTTGCCCATCAAACGCGAAAGTCCAGCTGCCAGATCAAATCCCGGTAATGATTCCGGCAAATCATCATCCTCCGGCACCGTCTGATCCGATTCAGGGGCTGCTTCAGGTATTTGCGGCCCTCCAGAGACAGACAATCTTTTGGGGACCGCAGTCCTCTCTGCGGCCGGCTTGATCCACTTCTGCAAAGTCGCAAACAGCTGATCGGGATCAACAGGTTTGGTAACGTGGTCGTTCATACCGGCTTTGATGCTTTTTTGTTCATCACCGCTCATAGCATGAGCAGTCATGGCTATGATGGGTACATTTCGGATTCCTGATTTTAAGTTTCGGATTTTTCTTGCAGCGGTGTATCCATCCATAACCGGCATTTGAATGTCCATGAGTATGGCATCATATTCGTATTGTCTGGCAGCATTGACGCCCTCCTGGCCATCATTTGCTACCGTAACGAGTAGTCCCGCACCCTGCAGAATTTCCAGGGCAACCTGCTGGTTGATTTCATTGTCCTCCACTAGTAGCACGCGAGCCCCGGAAATACTGAGTAGCTCCTCGACGCTTTGCTCTTTTTTTCTGAACGCCCGGGATACGTCTCGAACCTCTTTTCCCAGGGCTTGCATGACAGCATCAAACAGCATTGATGCATTCACAGGTTTAAGCAGAAAGCCCTCCAACCCGATTTCATCCGCCTGTCGCATGAGTTTTTCACGGCCGTAGGCGGTCACTAAGATAATGGCCGGAACCCTGCTCAGAGCCCGGTTGTTTTTGATGCGCTTGGAAGCTTCGATGCCGTCCATGCCGGTCATCTTCCAGTCCATCAACACGAGTTCAAAAGGTATATTTTTATCGGCCCGTTCGATTTCTTCATAAGCATCTTCTCCGGAAGGTGATAGAGACACCTCGAAGGAAAACGACTCCAGGATATCCTGCAGAATTTCTCTAGAAATTTCACTGTCATCCACCACCAGTACCTTCAAGCCCTTGAGATCAGGCGAAGGCTCGAAGCGCCTTTTTACAAGTTCGGTTCCCGAACCGAACTCGGCTGTAAAGCTGAATGTGGTGCCTTGGCCGGCCTCGCTTTCAACCCAAATTTCGCCGTGCATCATCTCCACCAGACGCTTGCTGATGGTCAGCCCCAGCCCGGTGCCGCCGTACTTGCGCGTAGTAGAGGTGTCGGCCTGGGAGAAGGCCTGAAATAGTCTGGCCTGCTGTTCCGGGGTCATACCAATCCCTGTATCCCGAACTGAAAACTGAAGGGTGATTTTATCCTCCGAATTTTCTATCAGTTTCGTTGCCAGTATAATCTCACCACTCTCGGTAAACTTTACAGCGTTGTTGCCCAGGTTGACGAGAATCTGATTGAGCCTTAACGGATCGCCGACCAGGAAATGGGGTACACGCGAATCAAGGTGAAATAAAACTTCCAGATGTTCTTTTTCCTGGGCCTTGACGGTGATCATATTGGCTACATTGTCAAGGGTATCCGAGAGATCGAACTCCACGGCTTCCATATCCAGTTTGCCGGCTTCGATTTTGGAGAAATCCAGAATATCATTGATTATGCCCAGCAGCGAATTGGCGGAGGATTGAATTTTAATCAGATAATCCTCCTGTTTAGGGGAGAGATCGGTTTTCAGAGCAAGAAGCGACATGCCGATGACGGCATTCATCGGCGTGCGGATTTCATGACTCATATTGGCCAGGAAGTCGGATTTGGCCTGATTGGCAGAATCCGCCGCCTGTATTGCCTGTTCCAGTTGTATAGTTCGTTCTTGAACGATTTGCTCCAGGTTTTCACGGTGATTTTGCAGTTCGAGATTCTTGTTTTGGATCTCGGCCATGAGTTCACCGCGGCTTTTTTGCTTGAGAACGGCCCGGGCCTTGTCGATGTCGACCCGGTCCGGCGCTTTATCACGCAACCGTTTGTGCAGGCTCAGCATGCGGATACCGTCAGATCGGTAACCTTTTTTAACCTGATCAAAAAAATACCCCAGCTGTCCCGGGGTCTGATCGATATCACCGATCTCGACGTTTAACACAAGCATTGACTGTTTGTTGTCATCATTGATGTGCACGCTAATGACCGCAGATGCATTTTTCTGTAGGAGAGATCGGCAAAGGTGTGAGACGGCGGTCGCAAGCCGTGTGGGCGTAATACCGTCGTTGGCAAACAGTTCGGCAATCACGCGGATCTTGTTTCGCGCTTCGATGAATGATCTGGAATGTTTGAGTTGAATCTTGCCTAAATTTAACACCGACCATACCTCATCGCCATGCAAGCGGCGTCATCGTATGGTTTTCCGAAACTGGTCACTACCTTGTGGGCGATCGCCGATGCGCTGTGATAATGTATCTGGGGATATTGCTCTTCATCAAAACGATCGCTGACTCCGTCAGTATATAACAACATGATGCCGGATTCTTTCAACGGAGCAGATTGCATGGCAGGTGTGCGAAATCGACTTCCGATGATGCCGTCGGCCGAAACCAGGCGAGTCGCCCGGGATCCAAAGGTTCGTAAAACTGTATTGCCAACCCCGATATAGCGGATATCCCGTTTGACGCTATCCACCACACAAAGCCCGGCAGCAGCACCGATGGTTCCATTTAATTCTGAATGAAGCTGGTTTAGGGTTTTGAGTATATCGCTGCTCCAGCCATTTCGCAAAAACTGTTCAGCCCGGATGGCTACGGCATTTGCCTGCGGCCCATGCCCCAGAGCGTCTATGATAGCCAAAAAAATCAAGTCGTCGCGTTGCTCCATAACAACTGTATCACCGCTCACCCGTTCACCCAAATATGGACGAACGAAAGATGCAACCTCGATATCACCTATATTTAGCTTGCTTGTGCTTTCCATTTTCCGATTCGAGCACTCTGTGTCACAGCCATTTCCGAATGGTTACAGTCGTTCCTTTACCCGCCTCCGTATCCAGCTCAAATTCATCCATCATTCGTTTGACACCGGGCAGTCCCAGGCCGAGCGTGTTACCGGAACTGTAATGGTCTTCCATCGCTTTTTCAATATCTTCAATGCCGGGGCCCCGGTCCCGGGCTACCACTTCAATCCCTGCTTGACTTCCGGAATCGATCCGATCCATGCGGATCTCTCCGCTGCCGCCATATTTGACAATATTATTGGCCAGCTCTGAAACTGCGGTGGCAATCATTTGGGAAACTACCTCATCAAACCCGATTGCCATCGCGGTTTTTCGTGCTTCCATAACAGACCATGCCGTTCCGGTCTCATTCCTGACCGGGACCCGAATTTGATTCCTGTTCATCGTCTAATGATTCCGAAGGTTCAGTTGGCATTTCCTGGATTCCTTCCAGCAATTTAAAAGCATCATCAAGATTTAACACGGCATTCAATCCCTCCGGTTCAGCACCCAAGTCGATCAATGCTGATACCACACCAGGCTTGAGACCTGATAGGATCGACCGTGCGCCCATAATCTCGGCCATCTCCATGGTTTGGCGCAATCCATTGAAGTCATCCAGATCCAGGATGTCAATTCCGGAGACATCCAGAATGACACCGATTGCGCTGGATTCCTGCACACGCTCGAGCAAATCCTTCCGAAACTCCTGCAGCACTTCAGTTGTCAGGTCTATCTGGATGGAAGCCACGACACAGCCTCGGACAACCTGCAACGGTATGCGCTGAAAATTGGAAGCTGTCATATCTTCAAGGGCTCCCTTCGAAGTTCAGACCCAGTCGCGCAAACGCGTCCATCAAAGCATCCTGCATGGTCGCCGTGGTTTTCACCTCCCCGACGTCGATACCCAACTCGACGATGGTCTGGGCAATCGCAGGCGAAAGCCCGGAAATAGTGCATTCACATCCCATCAGTCGGGTAGCTTTTGTAACCTTTATCAGGTAATTTGCCACGGCGGTATCGACCACAGCCACCCCGCTGATGTCCATGATAAAGGCCCGGGACTGGGTCTGTGAAATCTTTGTCAGGGTCGCATTCATAATCTCCTGGGCCCGTTTGGAATCAACGATGCCGACAACCGGCAAAAAGAGCACACCCTGCCATATCTGCGTCACCGGGGTGGACATCTCCATTATTGTGCGGCTTTGTGCCGTCATGGCTTCATTGGTAATACGAGAGTATTTTTCCACTACCAGGCTGGTGTCCAGATGCACCAACTTGGTGACCGCTCTCATTGTTTCCAGAAAATCCTCCATGGAAAGACTGTCGTCATACAAATCCACGGTAAACAGATTCAGAGACCGATGCATGGAGGCAAAATAAATCGTCAGCGGCAGGCCAATACGGGCATGGGTCTCCCCGACTTTCTGCCGTTTCTCGA
>JASFSK010000267.1:0-6610 GCA_050114455.1 Desulfobacterales bacterium
AATTCCCTTGGTGATATTTGCCATCGGGATTTGGAATCTCAGAAAATGGGGTGCTTGGGGCCTGATTGCCGTATCGGTGGCCAATTTGATCTTTTTCCTTGTCAATCCGCAGACCTTGAACGCAGTATTGGTAGAATCCGAAGTTCAGCTTTACGCCATTGTATTGTCCTTCATTACCTTGCTTTGCAACGGTCCCCTTGGCGATATATTTATTCTATGCGCCGCCCCCAGCATGTTGAAGCATGCGAAAACCTAAAGGTTATGTTCGTTTTCCCGATATAGATTTTGATGGGTTTTTAAAAAGCTTAAAACATCCCGGAACGCAACCCCCGCAAAATCGGGGATACAAGATCATTGAAAAATCTGAACGTCAGCCAAGCCAGGTTTGAAAGAGCGGTTAACTGTCTGTACGCAAGTCGGTTTTTTGAACCAAATTGCGGATCCATTCGCTGCAGAACTTCCAGCGGATGCCGCAACCACTATCCAGCTATTAAAAAATGAAAATCAAAATATTGTTCTGGAGCGCCGTTTTGTTTTTAGTTATCGGATTAAACTCAAACGACGGCACCTTATACTTCTGTTTTTCAATTCACTCCTTTATGCTTTTCATCGGCGTGTTTGTGCACACCAAGGTACATAGGTCTAAATCGAGCACGGATGCCAAACCCCTTCCAGGGATCCCTTCGACGCAGAAATAATCCGATAGTTTTAAAATTGGAATCGAGAACCTAACCAAATCGGCCGCTTTTCTGAGAACCATGACCGAATTGATGTCGGATATTTTCGGATCATAGTCCTGGGTCACCCCGCTGCCAATGAGGTGGACAGAGTGTAGTTTTCCCGATGAGTACTTAAAAAAGTTGTCCAAAAATGGTTTGAATTGAGCCAAAATATCTGCTTTCAGATTAAGATCATCCATCATTACCTCCCGGCGAGGGTAGACTCTCGTCCTATCAAACCCTTTATAGCCTAATCGATACGTCAAAAAAAACTAAACTCAATTCAAATAAGGCCGATAGATCAAAGTAACAAAAATATGGTCCCATGTAATTCGTTTAACTCCATCGGGTGCCTGTTTTTAGGGTATTTGGAAGGCTATATGGACAACATTTTTAATTGTTTCTGACACTTGTAGATTCTTAAAATGACAAATTTTTGACACTTACACCCATCAACTGTTTCAGAAATCAGTCCGGTGAATTTATGTCATAATCTGTAATATATTGAAATGTATATAAATTATATTATTTATCAAGTTTGGCATGATAGTTGTATAGGTATATAGGCATTACAGATTATAAGAAATTCTAATTTGTTCCTAACGTAGGGTGACCAACCGGAGCCTATGACTACCGTATCGCGATCATGACATCGAAACCAGATCACACGAGGTGCTAAAATGGATCAAAGACTCAGCGAAAACCAAAGCTTCGATTTTGACATCGGTTATCTTGTAAAAAGTCCGTGCAGAGATTGCGCCAGTAGAGAAGATCTGCCGACCTGCGTCGAAGGTTGCAAAATATTGGACCAAATTCAAACGGTTCTGGCTGATTCCATCCCAAGCGAAACTAGCATATCACCGGTTGATACCTATGATGTGCCGGCTGAGGTGCTGGAGCAAATTTGACACGGGCTCCGGCCTGTTCGCAGCCTATCTCAAAGCGTTGATGTTCCAACATCGGAATGGCGATGATGGTGGTTGCCGAGACAATCACCTCATCGACAGCGCATTCGCTCATATTGACCCGGTTATCACTCGGAGATCAGGCCTGATTTGATCTGAACCTGCCGGGCAAAACATCTTTGACTGTAAAAATCGGTCACCTTTCCGCAGCGACTAAATTCGATTTAGATTTCTATTCTCCTATCTTCCGTTCGCATACCCATCAATACGCACATCATCTTTTCCTATAAATTGTGCATGTGTTGGTCCTGTGGCGGCAAACCCAGGGCGGCACCCTATAAACAGATAATTGAATGGGCCAATGAGAGTTGTTCTTTTATGAATTGACGCAACCCGATAGTGGATCAGCAAAACTTGACTTTAAAGCGATAGTTGTCTATGAGTTGCTCGTCAGATATTATCCCATATGGAAGGAATAACTATGGTAGTACAAAAAAAAGAAAAGCCTGCCCTTTTAATTATCGATATGGTGAGGGACAACTTCATCAAAAGCCGAAATCTGCCCATTACTCCCCATGCCGAAAATATTATCGCACCCCTGAACCATTTGATCCGTTTTTTCAGAAAACATCATTGGCCAGTGGTATTTTCGACCGATGCTTTTCACCAGGAAGACTTTATTTTCAAAGGCCGAATGCAACCACATTCGCTCGCCGGTACCGAGGGCGCTGAGGTTGTTGAGGGGCTTGATAAAACCGATGGCGATTTGTGGCTTCCGAAACCTAAATTTTCCGCCTTCTTTCAAACCGGTCTTGAAAATTGGCTGAGAAAAAAAAAGGTCACATTATGCGCGGTCGGTGGCATTTCCACCCATTTTTGTGTCCTTACAACTGTGATGGATGCCATCTGCCATGATTTTAAAGCAGTTTTGCTCGAAGATTGCTCGGCAGCACCTTCCTTGAAAATACATGAGCACACCCTCGACAGCTATCGGCGCAATCCGCTTTTTCCCTTATTGAAAGTGGCAACTTCTGCAGAATTGTTAGCGGAACTTTTGGAATGACGAAGGACAAATGTCGAATGACGAACGGCGGAAATCGTTGCGCGCAGTCATTTTAATCTTTCCGGGTCTAATTTCCCGCAGCTTGCTGCGATAAAATGGAGTTAGATCCTAAAAGCATGATACTCTGCTGTTTACCGCGGAGAGATTTCATTTTAATTTGGATAGCATTCCTTAATTGGCCATCGGTTATTTGATATTTTTCATTTCGAAAGCTTGTCCTCCCAGTCAAACTCCCGGGCAGTGACGATATGCTCCATGCGGCGAATCCGACGTTCCAAGTTTTCGTATCGTCTCTTGATACGTTGGGCTGCCAGATGTCTGGAGTTGGCATAACTGTCATAAAATTCTTGTTCAGCTTCGGTTTTGATGGGAATTACCGGCGCGGGTTTCATCAGCAGTGCGGCAATCAGATAAATGCCGATGGCAATCCAGAAACCGGTTACAAAAAGAAAGAAGATGGCGATGACCCTGGCCCAGACAACCGAAAAGTCAAAATGCTCTGCCAGTCCCCGACAGACCCCAAAAATGACACCGTTGCGGGAGCGGTAGATCCTCCCCCGGGTGAATCCATCATGATTTATCATCGTTAAAGTCCCCTTTTTTCTCGATCCAGCAAGATGGTCTCCAGTGCTTCCACCCGTTCTTCCATTAGGGAAAGTCCCTGGTAAATTTCCTGGATTATTTTGGAGTCATCAGCCTGATCTTTGCGGGAAGTTTTGCCTTTCAAGAGCCTAATGGCCAGTAGGATAGTCCCTCCGATAATTGCGGGTATCAGCACCACGCTGCCAAAAATAATAGCGACGATCAGCACTTGATTCATGATTTAAATCGCTCCCGATGTAGGGTAATTGAGACATACAGTTCGATAGGTAGCAGATATTCTAAAATCCGGATTCAATTTTATCAATAAAGTGAACTGCGATCGATGACAATATAACCCATTCCATCAACCGCAGCAAATCATTATTCCGAAGACGATTTGTTTTCTTTTTTCTGAGGAGGTGTCTTAAGCGCCCGCAGTTCTTTTTCAATCTCTTCGTCGACAGAAAGCCGCTCTAACTCCTCCTCGAGGGACGTTTTTTTGCCATAGTTAACCAGATCGGCTTCGGCTTCCATACGTTCGATACGGTTTTCAAGCTCATCGAATTTCATTACAGCCTCAGAACTATCAATGCGGCGCATCTCTTCTTGGACCTGCCTTTTTTTCTGGGCATGGATATGGCGTTGAACCAGCATGCGTTGCTTGTCACGTGCAGATTTTAATTTATCTTCCAATTGGCGTATATCATCCTGGTATTGGGCGATAAGAAGGTCGTGTTCGGCGAGGTCGTTTTGAAGCGTTTCTATTCTCCGATTGAATTTGCGCTTTTCGACAAGCGCTTCTCGCGCAAGATCATCACGGGCTTTTCTGACTGCCAGCTCAGCCTTTTCCTCCCAATAATGGGCTTTTTCCTCAAGGCCTTCCAGCTGACGCTTGACTTTTTTGCTGCCGGCCATCACGCCGGCGCAAGCCGTTTTTATTTCAACCAGCGTGTCTTCCATTTCTCTGATCATCAGCCGGATCAATTTTTCCGGATCCTCTGCTTTGTCGAGCATCGCATTAATATTGGAACTGATGATGTCCCGAAATCGTGTAAAAATACCCATTGTATTACCTCCGCTCCTAAAAGTTACATTTTGAAGATCTGGCAAAGCATGAATCATGCCATAGTTTAAATGAGGACAACTGTTTGAAAACAAACGATTTTTTTGTTGACAGAAGTGAGTTCATATGGTAAAAATTATTGACTTTTAGTAAAATTAACCAAATATTGGTATTTTTTTGATGATGAGCTATGAATCAAACGATCAATATGCCCAAAGGCATTATGGCAGAGAAACACCTCCTACGGCCGACCAGGCCTTAGGACAATCTGAAACATTTTTAGAATTTCAGGAGCGTCTGTCACGGGTGGCGCCGGTAAATCGTCCAACCCTCCTGCTGGGCGAACGTGGTTCGGGCAAAGAACTGGCGGCCAACCGCCTGCATTATCTTTCCAAAAGGTGGCAGGGATCTTTTCTGACCCTCAATTGCTCTGCGCTTTCACCTTCATTGATTGAATCGGAACTATTCGGCTTTGAAAAAGGCGCTTTTACCGGGGCGGCCCAACGGCGAATCGGTCGTTTTGAAGCTGCGGACGGTGGCTCTCTTTTCTTGGATGAAATCGGCAACATTCCCATGGAGGTGCAGGAGAAGATTTTGCGAGTTGTTGAATACAATTCCTTTGAACGGGTGGGGAGTTCAGAAAGCATCGATGTGGATGTGCGGATTATCGCCGCTACCAATGCTGATGTGAAGGATTTGGCGGCCAAAAACTTGTTCAAGCAGGATTTGCTGGATCGGCTATCATTCGAAGTTTTAATCGTACCACCGATGCGCGAGCGCAAAGACGACATCCTACTGCTGGTCAATCATTTTGCCGGACGGATGGCCGTCGAATTGGGCTGGACTGAAATCCCGCAATTCAGCAAAGATGCCGTCCGGGCACTTGAGGATTATCCATGGCCGGGCAATGTGCGGGAGTTGAAAAACGTGGTGGAAAGGGCTGTATACCGGTCGGATTCACCTCGTATCACTGAAATTGTTTTTGATCCGTTTATTTCACCTTATATGACGAAGACGCCCGAAATTGAGAGCGAAAGACGCGTCACGGTTGACGCCTCGCCCGACTTAAGTGATCTAATGACCAAACCGTTGCAGGATGCCGTGTGGGACCTCAAGGTTCGCATGCTGGACAATGCGCTTGTGCAAGCAAAGTTCAATCAGAAAAAGGCGGCCCGACTGTTGGGCCTGACATACCACCAATTTAGGGGACTGTACCGCAAGTATCAGGATGAAGGACGACGGGCGACGAACCAATGACAATATTCATTCATATCGCTCTGCCGAGCACGGCACTATCGTAAATAGCGTCCTTGGCACTTCTTGGTTCCAAACAATCACCGATTTGGTGTATCTTATAGCCCAGCGGTTTTATTTCATCATATAGTCTTGTGTCCGGCCGTGTACCAATGGCGATCACGACTTTTGCGGCTTCAATGAATTTTTCGCCCTTGTCCTGATTGACCACGACAACCCCGTTGTCTTCGATTCTAACCAACCGGGTGTCGGTCAGCATGGTAGCATTGGCTTTCCTCAATTGGCTTAAGATCACTTTTTTAGTTACTGCTTCCATCCCGCTGCCGATTTTGGGCAGCATTTCAATGACCGTGACCGAACAATTCTGTTCAGTCAAATATAAAGCCAATTCAAGGCCGGTGGGTCCTCCACCGACCACAACGACGTTGTTGTTGTTGGGGATGGTGTTTCCGTTCAGCACATCCTCGTAGGTCAGAACGATGTCTTTTTCAATCCCCTGCACCGCGGGCATCGCTGGCAAAGAGCCGGTTGCCAGCACCACCACATCCGGATCAAGCGCTTTGACATCACCAATCGTCACTTCGTGATTCAGATGGCATTTAACACCATACAGCTCGGTTTGCTTTACCTGGAATCGAATCAAAGTGCGAAGTTCGGCTTTATGACCAGGTGTGCTGCCCGGTACTAGCTGTCCGCCTAAGACTTTCTTCTTTTCATAAACATGGACGGTATGACCGCGTTTAGCGGCTACCCATGCTACATTCAATCCGCCCGGTCCGCCACCAATCACCATGACTTTTTTGGGCTTTTTTGTCTGAATAAAGGCCATTTCTTCTTCTCGACCCAGCATGGGATTTACAAGACATTCAATGCGCCCCTTTCTAAATATTGACTGCATGCAAGTATTGCAGGCAATGCAAGTCCGGATTTCATCCATACGTCCGTTTTCGGCTTTTAGGGGCATTTCCGGATCGGCCAGCAGCCCCCTTCCGATACAAACCAGGTCTGCCTTCTTGTACCGGAT
>JASFSK010000268.1:0-6605 GCA_050114455.1 Desulfobacterales bacterium
TTGGCAACAGAGGAAGCGTTCACCGGATTCGCGCCTGACCACTGGGTGTTCGGCAATCCATCGCACTGAAGGTAGGGGAGTGCACGTGAGACAACAATCCCGATTTGCTTGAGATGCTCCAACCGCAGGCGCCCACTGCGCCGCAAACTCACAATTCGATTGGCAGATTTCAGGCCGATGCCCGGCACCCTAAGAATCATTTGGCGATCGGCGGTATTGATGTCGATCGGGAACAGCCATGGGTGTCGCAGGGCGAAGGCCTGCTTCGGGTCCAGGTTTAAATCCAAATATGGTGTTTTGCTGCTAATCACATCATCGAGGGAAAACCCGTACAATCGAATCAGCCAGTCAGCTTGATAAAGTCGGTTTTCACGCTGCAACGGCGGTTCGGCAATCTTTTGTAACGATGTCTTTACATCACCCACGGGCACATAGGCGGAGTAATACACACGCTTGAGAGACTGGTGATGGTAGAGACGATTGGCTAAATTTAGTATATCGAAGTCCGATTCCGGACTGGCCCCGATGATCAGCTGGGTACTTTGACCGGCCGACGCATACTGGGGCACATGCCGCAAGCGACGGCGGTGTTCCCGGGTTTCGGCGATTGTTTCACGAATGACACCCATGGGCTCGAGTACGGAAGCGTACGTTTTCTCGCGGGTCAACAATCGTAAACTTTTTTCGGATGGCAATTCGATATTGACACTTAGACGATCGGCATAGAGCCCAGCTCGCCGAATCAGGTCTCGGCTCGCATGGGGAACGCATTTTAAGTGAATGTATCCGTTGAAGCCCTGATCTCGGACCGTTTTTGCCGTCCTTACAAGTCGCTCCATGGTATCGTCGGGACTTCGCATGATTCCCGAACTCAAAAAGAGACCTTCGATATAGTTACGCCGGTAAAAATCAATGGTTAGTGAGACAATTTCGTTGACCGTGAAGGCCGCCCTGGGAATATCGTTGCTAGACCGACTGACACAATAGGCGCAGTCGTAGATGCAATGGTTGGTGAACAGGATTTTAAGTAAAGAGACGCAGCGGCCGTCCTCAGTAAAGGTATGGCAAATACCGGAAGGCGCAGCGTTGCCAAGAAGGCCGCCCACGTTGCTTCTACGACTGCCGCTGGATGCACAGGAAACGTCGTATTTGGCAGCATCGGCCAGAATGGTCAGCTTGTCTTCGATGCGCATAGAAGTCATTTCCTAACCCGTGGTCGGTAGGTAATTATTTAATACTTATGACGTTGTAGCTTTATCAAACGACAACGAAAAATAAAAGTTAGACTTGAATTTCGGGTGTCAAGTAATTTGGGCCAAGGTTTGCTGCAATCTAGTCTACGGGTACAGATTTTTAAAAAAAATCAAAAGAATGCGCTTGACCTTTCGTCACTTCGTAATTACAAATTTCAGTACAATATGAAACAGCTGAAGGCGGCATTAGCCAGATATCGCAGAAAGGAGAAACTATGGATAAAAAAAATATTCTCATTGTCGGGGGTACTTCAGGAATTGGGTTGGAACTGGTCAAAATTCTCAACGATGACCGTCACGAAATTTATGTGGGATCGAGAACTGTCGACAAATTGTCAGAAATACCCAACGTTCACCATATACCACTGGACGTGACCGCCGAAAAAGTTGAATTGGAAACTTTGCCTGATATTCTGCAAGGATTGGTATATTGTCCGGGCACCATCGTCCTCAAACCATTTCAGCGCCTGACCATTGATGACTTTCAAAAAGACTTAAATATTAACCTGCTGGGAGCGGTCAAGGTAATCCAGGGATGCATCAAGCAGTTAAAAAAATCCCAGAACGGTGCTTCCATAGTCTTATTTAGCACGGTAGCGGTAAAAACCGGCATGGCCTTTCACGCATCAGTGGCCAGCGCCAAAGCGGCCGTCGAAGGGCTAACCCGTTCGTTGGCTGCCGAATTCGCTCCCCGGATACGGGTGAATGCAATTGCGCCTTCTTTAACCGATACCCCCCTGGCTAAAAATCTGCTATCCAGTGAGGAAAAACGCAAAGCATCGGCGGATCGTCATCCGCTTCGCCGGATTGGGACATCACAGGAAATAGCCAATTCGGCGGCTCATCTGCTCTCAGATGCCGGTGCCTGGATTACCGGTCAGGTGCTTGCCGTCGATGGTGGCATGAGCGCTTTGAGAACCTTCCGGTGAAGAATGAGGATCGCGGCCATGGATACTTGGATGACAATTTTATTACTGTTGATACTTGCAGAAGTCTGGTGGTTTGGAGCACATTGCATGGCTTATCTCAGCGATATCAGAGACTTAATGCGAAAAATGGCCAGAATAGACCAGGACGGCCAAAATTGAAATACAATCGCTGCAATGCGATCGTATTTTGTAACCTTTTGGCCTTAATGTATTCTTTACTCTACTCTACTTGTCCTCCCCCACGTGGTGGTTCAGATAGTTGGACCGGGTTTTAGTCTCCTTTCCTCGGTTTAACGGTGGTGGCTGAACCACCACAGAGTGGGTCAACTCATCTTACGATTATTCTGGATTGATTCCTTGATAAATTCGCAGTTTTTGGCCATTATACCCCGAACGCACAGTCGCAAGTCGCCTTCGCAAGCTGCAAATACCCGTATTCGAGCAATCGACAACCTGATGGTCAAGGCCTGCAGTGGCCTGCGGTGAATCTACGGTTTCTGCTGGGTGGTCTAATGGATTTACACAAAGGAGATCCCAGAACATGGCGAGTGCTTCCGTAAACCCGATCGATGTCAATAGGCTACCGCACCACCTGTCAGAGCGGGTGCATGTAATCCGGAATGCCCCCTCGGCGACCAGTGGTGAGTTCGTGCTTTACTGGATGCATCATGCTGTCCGCAGCCACGAAAATCCGGCCTTGGATACGGCACTTTACGCTGCAGCCCTATTAAATCTGCCCCTGTTGGTCTACCAGGGCCTTGGCGGTCGGCACCCGTTCAACTCGGATCGTCATCATACCTTCATTATGGAAGGTGCCCGCGAAGTACAGCAAGAGCTACAGGACCGCGGGATCAGCTATGCATTTTACCTCGGACGCCGGCCGAATGAACCCTCTCCCATAAACTCGTTGGCCCAGCGTGCAACACTGATCATTGCGGAGGATTTCCCGGCACCGCCCCTTGCCCGCTGGACCCGCCAGCTGGCAGAGCAGGTCGACGCAGCGGTGTGGGCCGTCGATTGCGCCTGCATCATCCCCATGCGCTTGATCCGACCCACCTTCAATCGCGCCTATGCCTTTCGAAACCACACCCAAGAAGAATATGAACGCCGCCTGCCTCAAGTCTGGGATGATGTGACGGCCGCCGTTGAACCTTTCGAGGGCAAATACGGTTTTGAGGGAATTGATTTTGCAAATGCAGACATCGCTGAATTGTGTGCGCGGTGTGAAATCGATCACACCATTCCCCCGGTAGCACATACCCGCGGTGGGTCCACGGCCGGTTATGCACGCTGGGAAAAATTCAAGCAGCATGGCCTCAGAAGTTACAACCGCTTGCGTAATGACGCCGCCGTTGTGTTCCCTAAAGGCGTCAGCCGCATGTCCGCCTATTTACATCACGGCCAGGTGTCTCCGCTTCGCATTGCCCGTGACGCCGCCCGGGATGGATCGGCCGGTGCGATTAAATTTTTAGATGAAATACTCATTTGGCGTGAGTTGGCCCATCATTTTTGTCTTCAGCGTCAGAATCTGTCGTCATTGGATGCCATTCCACAGTGGGCCCGTCAATCCTTGATCAAACATCAGGACGATTTAAGAGAAGCGATATACTCCTGGGAACGATTGTATCGGGGCCAAACCGGGGATGCTCTGTGGGATGCTGCCCAGAAATCTTTGCTGATCCATGGCGAATTGCACAATAATGTGCGTATGACTTGGGGCAAGGCGATCTTAAATTGGGTCCAGCACCCCCAGGATGCCCTGGATCTGATGATCGATTTGAATCATCGTTTTGCCCTGGACGGCAATGATCCCAATTCATATGGCGGCTTGCTGTGGTGCCTGGGGCTGTTTGATCGGCCATTCAAACCGGAACGGCCGGTGATCGGCACCCTACGTCCGCGATCGACGAAGGATCATGCCAAACGCTTGAACATGGCGGCCTATGCCGCCAAGATCAAAGGGCCGGTTTTGGGTGAACCGCTCTCTATAGCGGTCATCGGCGGCGGCTTGTCCGGTCTTTTTGCAGCGAGAACCTTAAGAGATCATGGCCATTACGTGCAAGTGTTTGAAAAAACAAATCGGCCTGGAGGACGTACTGCGACTCAGACTGATTCCACCTATGCCTTCGATACCGGCGCTCAGTATTTCACGGCGCGTGATGAGCGATTTCGACGTTATGTCAAGTCCTGGCAAATGGACGGTATCGTTCAACCTTGGAAAGGTAAAGTGCAAGTGATCAAGAAGGGCCGGCTGACAGATGAAAAGCAGCTGACCGAACGCTGGGTAGGTATTCCAGCAATGGATGCCATTGCCGCACACCTGGCGACTGAGATTGAGATAGCGTCGAATGTCACCGTCGCGTCTGCAACAACTGAAAGGGGCCGGTGGCAGTTGTTCGATCAGCATCATCAGATCTATGGGCCTTACGATGCAGTCATCGTTGCCGTACCCCCGCCCCAGGCAGCCAGATTTTTAAAGTCTTGTCCCGAGCTTTTCGATCGTGTGGCCATGGTGAAGATGCAGCCTTGTCTGGCCGTCATGGCAGTCTTCGAAAAACCCCTGGATTTGCCCTTTGATGCTGCCTTCATTCACCAATCACCGCTCAGATGGGCTGCCAAAAACAACAGTAAACCCCGTCGCCCTGAACCTGAATGCTGGGTATTTCACGCCAACGCTGAATGGTCTCAAACGGTTTACCACCGCAATGACGATAAAACCGCTGGGCGCTCACTGCTGGTTCGATTTTTCGAGAGTATCGGTCGAACCTTCGTCGAACCGATTGACCAGCGTTTCCGCTACTGGCAATCCGCTGCAGCGATCAATCCGCTCAGCGTTGGTTGCCTGTGGGATGCAGAGACAAACATTGGATGCTGTGGTGATTGGTGCCAGATGTCTCGTATAGAAGGCGCCGCATTGAGCGGGATGGCCATAGCCGGGAGGATATTGGGTTCGGTCGCAAAAATCCAGCCCGGCTCCCAGAAATCCGTAAAATGAACCAATCTCAAAAAACATGTAGGGTGTGTGGGCGTCAATTTCGGTGGCGCAAGAAATGGCGAAACAACTGGCGTATGGTCAAATATTGCTCGCGGGCGTGCCGTCAGGCTGGTCTCAACGACATGGACATGAAGCTTGAAAAGGTAATTATGGACATTTTGCATTCAGCCAAGTCAGGCACCAGCATTTGTCCCAGTCAGGCTGCAATAAAAGTGGCTGGTGATAGTGACAGACGTGTCTGGAGACCTATGATGGAACCTACCCGAAGAGCTGCCCGCCGGCTTGCTCACCAAGGTAGAATCCGTATCATGCAAAGGGGAAAAGAGGTGGATCCCTCGACATTCAAAGGTCCCATAAGATTAAGACTCAGGTGATTAAATATTGTCTGTTGGTCGAAATAGCACCGTTATATGAACGTTTCGTATTCCGAATCGGTCCAGGGGGATCATTACGGCATGATCTGCTGTCAGACCCGGCGGAAACGCCACAGCGACCGGTAGTTCACCTGAAATAACACCCTCACCGGCACATCGATTGCATTCATAGAACCCCACTTCCCCATGACCCCGACATGTTGGACAGTGGGCCTGAGCAGGCACCATAATATTGGCATTGCCACCCCGGCGTGCCTGTTCGGGTGTGAGTGGCACCTCAAGCGTCAGATTTTTAACCCGACCGGATTTGGGTTGTTCCAAACTGGAAAAATTACGCCACAGCCAATCGAAGATCTCGTCATATGAAGGGTTAAAGGAATGAAAAGATCTCACCGGCGATATTTCGCCCAGATCGACCGGGCTTTGCTCGGGAATGAGCGGTTCGGGTTCGGCGTATTGGGTGGGTCTCAAAGGTTTTTTAAGTGGGACTTTTCGAATATTCTGCTCATATTCCTGTCGGCTCCGGTTGTTTCCAAGCACCGAGTAGGCCTCTTGTATATCCCGGAATCTATCGCTGCTGCCCGAATAGTGATCCGGGTGATATTCCTTGGCAAGACGACGATAGGCACTTCTTATTTCATCGGCCGTTGAACCTGATGAAATCCCTAATATTGCAAAGTAGCTTTTTGCCATGGCAAACCTCTTGATTGAGTAGTATTAACTGAGTTGGGATTCTCATACCAGTTTAATTGGGTATCGGTATGAGGGCTGTTGAAGATAGAAAGGTGCTGGGGGGATGCTGAAAAATCGCGTCACCTCCTATTTTCTCAGCCCAGATTGACACCAAACAAACAAAAGGCGAAGGTAATTTAGCAACCACCAGCGTAATTGGGTATTGGTAATGCCCCTTGAAAGTGGCCGCATTTTTTTTAATATCTATAAATCGTTTGAGAGTTTAAAGGGAGCCGGAATTGGTAATATCCGTTTTACTCAGGCTTTCCGGCTCCTAATCTTTATCATTATGTCCTCACAGTAATTTTCTTGGGCGTTGCCT
>JASFSK010000269.1:0-6582 GCA_050114455.1 Desulfobacterales bacterium
TTTTGCCCAATCTCGGCGTCAATCTGCGCGCTTGCTTGTGCGACGTAGTAAACTACGCCTCCGCACAAGCGCTTGATTTCCTTGACCTTGGGCAAAAATCCGCATTTCTGGATTGGAAACACCAAAATGTGCCCGTCTCTGATAAAGGACTTTTATGGACGGGCACTAACTATATCCGGAATCGACTAACTTAAAAAACGGGAGCCTATATTTTCAGACTCCGTTCAATATGGATAATTATTTCGTGCCCAGGTACTTCAACACTGCAGCATTGAATGCTTTTGGATCCTGCCACATGGCAAAATGGCTAAGATTTGGCATCACAATGAGCGTTGAGCCCGGAATCAAGGATGCCATCTCCTTTGTATGGTCCAAATTTATCGCCTCGTCATGCTCTCCTGACACAACTGCGACCGGCACCTTTCCCTATCCAGTGTTCGGATTATCCATTGATTTGTCCAGTCCATTTTGCCATTTTTATCCAGCCCTTGAACCATTGGGCATCGGCACTTCAGGCACTGCAAGGCAAGGCGTAACACCGTCGGCATAACCAATATCGAAAAGCATTCCTTGAGAGACATCACCAGCCATTTTCTTATCAGGCAGATTTAGTACGAAGAGGGCCTGTTTTCCCTCTATTTCCTGCGGATTTTTACGTTCTTTCTTTATTCCTGCCAGGATTGACCGGTTGTGATCTCCAAAATCAACATTTAACTTCATTAGTTTGTTTGAATTTGCCACATCCGATACAGATGTGATGGTACCGACTCTTATGTCGAGTTTATTAAAATCTTCAAATGAGATAATTTCTTTAATCGGAGATGGTTTCATTTTTACGTCCTCTTATTCCACATAAATACCGATTATTGGTGCAGCGTATCGGCGTTCAGACACCGGCCTGCAATAAGTTTCAGAGTAAAGCCGGAATTGTCGGAAAATACTACCAGTAGTCATAATTTGGCTTCTAATTCCAGCAAACACTGTTTCCAACCCTCTGCTTTCACAACAAGGCTAGTCTTCTCGGACCACTATGGTCATGGGCCGCATCTTCTGACCAAAAATCAATAACGATGCACGTATATCAGCGGAGTATGGTCGAGGACTGCGACACTTTGCTTTGGATTTGGTACCGCAGGTTCATCGCCTTTTTAAGATTTCGTTCATCAAAGACTGGCTGCATTCAATTGCTGTCATCTCAATTGCCTCTTCCGGGCAACCGGTGCTACAGACGCCGCAGCCACGGCATAGCTTTTCATTGAATAGAATTGATTTTGATGGTGACGTTGAAGCCCGACTCTTTTCGAATGTAAATGCCTGAAATGGACATCGCTTGGTGCAGCGGCCGCAGGCAATGCACCGATCTTTCAAGTATCGTGCGACATAACGTGATAACGGCCAAAGATTTTGGGCATTGCGGTGATCGGCCAGTTTGTGGGGGAAGCAGCAATCTGGGCAGCAATTGCAGATTGCTCCCCGGATGTTCCCATCATCGGTAATTGCCACTTCCCCATTTTGCATGAGACCATTTTTATTCGCCAGATTGACGATATTTTTAGCGCGAGATTTTGAGATTTCCCAGCCAACACCCCGGTCGTTTTCAAATCGCAGACAGGTATAAACTGACTGGGCGCAGTTATTCAGCATAGATCGACAGTTGCAGGGCATAAGGTAAATATACATCGCAAGTTCCAGCAAAGTTTCGGCTTCATGCAGCAAAATATATTCAGGGTAAATGAGGGATGGTTCCCGCGATTGTCCCTTTCTTAGCATAGAGATCTGGTTTGCATGCTGCTTTTCATAATGGGCGAGTTCCCAAGCGTTGAGCTGGTTGCGAATTTCATCAGGAATGTCTTTCCAGCCTTCAAACATGGACCATTTATCAAAACGAGTATGAAAATCCGCCGGTTCAAAGCGGTTGTCGTCACGCAAGTTGATGATCCCTTTTCGGTGTGCACGGGTTGTCAAATCGGAATTGGCATCCGAGGGATCAGGTTTAAATCTTGATAAAAATGCCCTATTGATTTCTTCGCGGCGCAAGGGCCCGTTTGCCAAACGCATCACCAGATCAATTTCGATTTCTTCGAAGAATCTATCGATCCAGGGTTTTACAAATGGGGGGATTTCAAATACGCGCAAAAAAACCTGCAATTTATCCATTGTTTGCACGGCCGACCACTCAATTTTGGTTTATAGCGCAATTCATAAGCCGCCGGCAGCACTTATATTTGCACCCATTAAGCGTGTCCTGGCGATAGCGTTAGTTTGTTGGGTTTTCTGAGGATTGACAATAACCTCCCAAAAGTCAACAAATTTCCTGCCGAAAATCCCCCATTTAAGATCCTTTGTCGTCCATCACCTTGCATTACCCGAAGCAATGTCATTTAGGAGGGGTAATTCAGGGGATAAATCGGAAGGTCGAAGACCAGTAATCAGCAAATAAGAACTCAGATTTCCTTAAATACGCGATTGACATTCATTTTTAAATCTGTTTTTTCCAAAAAACATCCTGTCAGGCTTGCCCGATGAATCCATTTTTAATAAATATTTCTATTAGTTGCAGAATTTTCTGGTCTTGCATGGATGCGCATTAGGTCGGTTGAAACGGTCGACTGACCCGTTTGGCATATTGATTGCTGTGCGGACCTATTTGGGGGTGGATGGCGGTATGGAACCGAGAGGGCGGCGCCTTGGGCCTTGCATCCTCCCTCTGGTATTTATTATTCGGGACGACCTGAGATTCATTTTAATATTGTGCTTGACCCCGAATCAGGAATATTATTTATAGATACAAATTTCGGCCACAATTCATATGCCACCGGCATCGATCACGTATGTACGCTCAAGCATGCTCTCGCCGAACCGGTGCAACCTTTTAAATTCTCTTCCCGCTAAATCGGGGAGGCTTATGAATTGAGTTAGAATCTGAGATAAATCCGGTAAAAAGGCAGCAGGAAAAAAGAAATGAATATTATCGCGATAGTAAGACATATTCGGCCTCAAGATGTTCTGGATATTCTATTTATCACGGTTGTCGTCTACTATTTGTATATATGGTTTCGCAGCACCAAGGCCTTCAAGGCCCTCATCGGTCTGCTAGCTCTGGGAATCATATTTACCGCCGCACAAACATGGGGCCTGTTTCTGACAACATGGATGTTCCAGATTCTATGGCAGGTTTTGATTATTTTGCTGATAATCTTGTTTCAACCTGAAATCCGTCAATTTCTTGAGAGATTCAACCCGTTTCAGAGACTAAGCTGGCGTAGGTCTTCCAACCCGGCAGTCTGGGTCGAAATGTTGACGGATGCATGCTTTAAATTATCAAAAACTAAAACCGGTGTTTTGGTCGTCATTGAACGCAATGATTGGGTCGATGAATGGATTACCGGCGGTATCCCCTTAGAGGGGCAACCAACCCCTGAAATCTTGATGAGTGTTTTTCAAAAAGAATCTCCTCTGCATGACGGAGCCATGATTATACGCAAGGGAAGAATTGTTGAGACCGCGTGTTACCTTCCGTTGAGCTCCAAAGAGGGTCTTCCAAAAGAGTATGGAACCAGACATCGGGCAGCTCTGGGAGTGGTTGAGCGCTGTGATGCATGGGCTGTTGTTGTCTCAGAGGAAAGAGGCAAGGTCTCCCTGGTCAGAGACGGACTCATCGGATCCATAGAAGATCCTGCTGATCTTGTCAAAGCGCTGAACGAGCTAATGACTCCGAAAGAGCGTAAGGATCAAAAACCCTGGCACAGGTTACAAGTGAAGGTTCTTCATCAATGGCGACTAAAATTGATCACTCTGGCGTTGGTGACGGTCGGTTGGATTTTCCTAGCCGGTCAGCAAAATTTTATTGTGAGTTTCAAGGTTCCGGTTGAAATGGAAAATTTGCCCGACAAAATGGAGATTGTGGAGCCGATCAAGCCGGAGATTACAATTACTGCGCGTGGTTTGCGCAAAGATGCCAGCACATTGAGTGCCAGAAATGTCAGGGTCAAAATTGATCTGTCGGTAGCCGATCATGGAGTTAGAAACTTTCGTGTTTCAAGGAATAAAATAACGTTACCCAGCAAAAACGTCGATATCATAAGGATTGAACCTGATGAAATACTATTTGTGTTGAGAAAAAAGGAAAGTTCAAATTCAACCCAAAAGTAGCGACCTTATTCTCAAAGAAAATAAATGGTAACCGCAGGAGGGAAACACAATGTCTTCAGAGAGACAAACGCTGATCGTTGTGCCGGTAGATGGATCAGAAAGCTTTTCCCAGCGCAATATACATATAAATACCAGCAACCCTTTGTAGATTCCCGTCAGTTCAGCGCGGCGTGAGCCGTCCTGATTGTCTATTCAACTTTGTAGGTCCCTGTAACTCCCTTCATCAGCCACCGGCAGGGTTCAGATACAGATCAATGTCCCGTGGTCACCCGGTAACGGCGGAACCTTTTCAATTCTCATTCGCCAAGGCGGGGTGGCTTATGACGGGAGTTAACCGCTATTTCCGAAAGCAGACTTAACCGGCGGGGTTACGAGAATGCCTTTGAGTTTGATCCGTTTGCATGATAAATTGTGGGAAATGATTGAATTCGTGTACAGTCGGGGGGAATGAAATCGCAGATAGGCGAATGAATGCAGGTCAGATATTTTTATAACTGGCAGAGTGAAAAAATAGCATATTATTTATCTACTCACACGCCAAGGAAAAAATATAGTTAAAATTCTGCCGATCACCAAGAGAACTAAAACTTATAGAAATGTGATCCCAGCGAAGCCATACCGTTTTAGGAAAAAGTGATTCACATTTGATCAATGACAGCGTGTCCGAGTAAGGAGGAACTAAAAATGGTGACTGATGATGGACTCATATTCGCTTATACTTTAGACGGAGAAGGCGGAGCAACCGCCATTGACTGGAAAGGCGTCCATAACTGGCTGCCGGATAAGGGTCCACTTTGGGTTCATCTCGATTACTCCGAAGAAAAGGTAAAACAGTGGCTGCAAACAGACAGTAAACTCGGCGCTCTTTCATGTGAAATCTTAATGGAAGAGGACACCCGACCGCGCTTCATCAATACAAAAGAGGGGTTTCTTTTGATTCTAAGAGGCGTTAACTGCAACCCAGGCTCCGACCCGGAGGACATGGTGGCAATGCGCATGAGTTTTGAAGAAAATCGCATAATTACCATGCGCCAAAGACGATTACTGGCAATCAACGACATTCATGAGGCGATAAAGGAAGGAAACGGACCGAAAACTGCTGTTGGTATTCTCACCATGGTGATCGATCGCATCGTTGATCGCATGGGAGACGTAATTGCCGAAATCGACGATCTGGTGGACGAACTCGAGGACACCGTATTGACAGCTGAAAGTTATGAACTGCGATCGCAGCTGGCCAAAATAAGGCGGCAAAGCATCGGCCTGCGGCGCTATATCGCGCCACAGCGAGATGTTCTGGCGAGGCTACAGAATGGGCGCCTCGAATGGTTCAACGACAAGGTCAATTTGCAACTGCGAGAACTGTCTGAACGGACGGCCCGTTTCGTTGAAGACCTTGACTCGGCGCGCGATCGTGCCGCCATTACCCAGGAGGAGTTAAACAATCGTTTATCAGAGCAAATGAACAAGGCTATGTATGTCTTGTCGATTGTGGCGGCTATATTTCTTCCCCTGGGGCTTCTAACCGGGCTGCTCGGAATCAACGTGGGTGGCATTCCAGGGGCAGAAAACAAATGGGCCTTTTTGATGGTCACTTTTTTACTGATATTGATCGCATTGTTGCTGCTCGGCATTTTCAGACGCATCAAGTGGCTGTAGCGTTTATATTTATGTGTCCAAGGGATAGGTCAAAACTTATACTTACTGCGGAAAACGATCACAGCAGCAACGGTTGATATCAGCCATTGGAGGTCAAATGAAGAATACCACAATCCTTGTAATTGGTTTTTCACTCATGATAACTGTGCTGTCCACAGATGTCTGTGGACAGCAGGAGTCTGACGCTCCGCGACAATTGATAGTCGGCACCAAGGTAGCGCCGCCTTTTTCCATGAAAACCGCAGACGGCCAATGGACTGGCCTGAGTATTGACCTTTGGCAGCAGATCGCAACGGATTTAAACTTTCGGTATGAATTTCGGGAGCTATCGCTCAAACAGCTACTTGAAAGTGTCAAGGATGGTTCCATAGACGCCGCAGTCGCCGCCTTGACAATTACCCCGGAACGCGAGAAAAGTTTTGACCTTACCCATGCTTTTTACACGACTGGTTTGGGGATTGCGGTGGCCGGTAAACCACACGATCCCTGGCTTGCCGTCGCCAAAGGCTTTATTTCGGTTGCATTTCTGAAAGTCGTTGCCACCCTGGTGCTCTTGCTATTGGGGGTGGGAATGCTGGTATGGTGGTTTGAACATAAAAAAAATCCCCAGCAGTTCAACGGCAGCGCCGCCAGAGGCATCGGCTCCGGGTTTTGGTGGTCTGCCGTCACCATGACCACGGTCGGTTACGGTGATAAAGCGCCGGTCACGATGGCGGGACGAATTCTGGGCCTCATCTGGATGTTCGTTGCAATCATTATTATCTCAAGCTT
>JASFSK010000270.1:0-6561 GCA_050114455.1 Desulfobacterales bacterium
GATCCGAGAAAGAACGCGGCTGGGTTAATGTGGAAAAATAAAACATGCTGGCAGCTATTACAGGGCTTTTAATGTATAACTAAATGGGAAGGAGATATGTGAAATGAAAATAGGAATGTTTACCGCCAATTTTATGGACCATGAACTGGAAAGCGTCTTCAAGATGATGGCCGATATGGGATATGAAACTGCCGAGCTTCCCGCATTTTCAGACAACGGTCACCTTGACATCGACGAGGTGCTTTCTGGCAACGGGGCAAAAAAAATCAAGGACCTGGCCAAAAGCTATGATCTCACTATTTCCGCCTTGAGCAATCACACTGAAGGCCAGCTGGTACTGGGACCGCACACCAAAGACACCGATGCGTTTTGCAAAGGAACACCGGAAGAAAAAATTAAATTTGGGATGGAACGTATGAAAAAAACCGCCAGAGCAGCAGCTGCATTGGATGTTCCGGTGGTCTGTGGTTTTATTGGCTGTGAGAATTTTGCCCGCTGGTTTCCCTGGCCATATCCGGATGGATGGGACGAGATGGGTAAGGATTTTGCGGAGCGCTGGGGAGAAATTTTAGACACCTTTGAAAAAGAAGGCGTCAAATTTGCCCATGAACCCCATCCCAACGAATACGTTTACAACGTTGAAACCGCCCTTAAAAGTGTGGAACTGCTAAACGACCGCAAGGAGTGGGGCTTCAACTTCGACCCGGCCAACCTCGTCATCATGGGTATCGATCCTGTTATCTTTGTCCAGGAACTCGGCGACAGAATCTACCATGCCCATGCCAAGGATGGAGAGGCAGTCGAGCATAATGTGCGCCGTTCTGGACTCCAAGCCCAGGGCAAATGGGGCCGTATCGACCGCGGCTTCCGCTTTCGTATCCCGGGTTGGGGTTCTGTACCCTGGAAACGGGTGCTGACCGAAATGCGACTGGTTAATTATGATTATGTCTTAAGCTATGAGCACGAGGATGTTGTCATGAGCCGCGAGGACGGCATGGAAAAAACCATTGAATATTTAAAACCGCTAATTATTAAGGGCCGCTACGAGGGTCGTGGCGATAAGCTGTTTGAATAGCCAATCCAGTGCCTATGGATACCGGAAAGTCATAAAAAGATTTTTCTGCACTGTAGCTGTGGGAAGTAATTTCTGCTATCGCGAAAATTGAGAGAAAACTCAACTGTTGGACAAGAGACCTATGTCGACCATGGTGATCTGGTGTCTTGCGTATCCTTTCAATAATGATACGATCAAAACTCTGAGGAGGATTATCGCTGTAATAGCTTCCACCTATGATGGTAAAATAAAATTTTTTACTATTGACAAGAAATAAAATATATTTTTATAACAAGTTTGATCTGGCATCATAACTCGATATTCGGAGCAAACCATGCCATCGAGCAAGAATATACTGCCCAAAATCAGAGGATTATTACCGTCATTTAATCCTGCATTAAAAAAAATTGCCGAATTCATATTGGAAAATCCGCATGAAGTTAAAAAAATGCGGGTAAAAGATCTGGCGGCGCGATGTGACATATCCGAAGCAACTGTCATTCGCTTTGTTCATGCAATCGGACTTTCAGGATATCAAGAAATGAAAATCATCCTGGCGGAAATCACATCGGAAAAAACATTCGAGAGAGAATTTGTTTACAACGATGTTACCAGCGGAGATTCAATAGATAACATTATCAAAACCATCTTTTTGAATTTAAATACAGCAATTGATGACACAAAGACACTAATTGAAACCGGGGCGTTTGAAAAAGCTATCGAAACATTGCATCGTGCAGAAAAAATCGACATCTATGGTGCGGGCGGGTCATTTGTTACCGCTGAGCATTCCAGAATGCGGTTGTACCGGATTGGTAAGAGATGCATTACCTACTGCGATCCGAGCCAACAAGCGGTGTCGGCCTCATTACTCACAGCTAAAGATGCGGCTATCGGAATAAGCAACTCCGGAAGCACTGCCACAACTGTAAAGGCCTTGAAACGGGCGAAGGAAAATGGCGCTTCCACAATTTGTATCACCAACCATGATCTTTCTCCACTGACCAAATTTGCAGATATCAAGTTATTCACTTCTACCCAAAATTCTGCATTTTTTCAACAATCCATGGTTTCCTGGGTCGCACAGATGCTTCTCGTTGATATTGTTTATGCTGGTCTTGCCGTTAAGGAATTTAGCACTTCGGTTGAAAGTATACAAAAATCAGCCAATTCGCTAGCAGACCAGCACCTGGACAACCCTCCATTACTGTAACCGCATGTTCGATTAGTTAAGTAAATGATGATCAAAAAGAAAAAAGGAGTAAAATATGAAAGCTAAGCTAGTTTCAGCAATATCAACGATGAAACAGATGGAAGCCATTCGCCTTGTGAAGGAGATGCTACAAAAGGGTGAAAATCCACAAGTCATATTAGATGGTTGTAGTGAAGCAATGAAGATTGTTGGCGACAATTACGAGGCTGGAAAATATTTTTTAGCCGAATTAATGATGGCAGGTAAAATTCTCACGCAAATTTCTGAGCTTGTACAACCTAAAATGGCCTTAATTTCTTCAGGAAAAGTATCCACACCTGGAAAGGTTGTCATTGGGACTGTAAAAGACGATATACATGATATTGGGAAAGATATTGTCGCCTTTATGCTTGATGTGAATGGCTTCGAAGTGCATGATTTAGGCATTGATGTGCCGGCGGCCAAATTTGTTAGTAAAGTCAAAGAAATAAATCCGGATATTGTAGCGCTAAGCGGTCTTCTGACCCTGATATTTGATCAAATGAAAGAAACCGTCAATGCGTTAAAAGAAGCCGGGCTCCGGAATGATGTTAAGGTAATGATCGGCGGGTGCCAAATGGATAATGATATTGTTCAGTATATTGGTGCTGATGCGTATCGACCCGATGCGGTCTCGGGCGTTAAGCTTGCTAAAGAATGGGTAGGAGGGAATTAAGATGGAAAAATCAAATGACGAACTCTATCATGAAAGATTGCAGCGCGTAAAAGATGTCATAGAACTTAAAGTGCCGGACCAGGTGCCGATCGTATCTCCAGTTCAGGCTTTTACCTACTGGTATGCAGGAGTAACCCTGAAAGATGCCATGTACAACTATGAGGTGGCGCGTAAAGCAGCAAGGAAGTTCTGTCTGGATTTTCAACCCGATTTGGATTTTGGTCCGGTGCTAATGTATCCGGCAAAGGTCATGGATATTCTTGGATTGCAGTGGTTTCGCTGGCCGGGGCATGGTATCAGCGATAATGCCATGTATCAGTTCATTGAGGGGGAGTATATGAAAGAAGATGAATATGATGAGTTCATCTATGACCCAGGGCAATTTATGATGACCAAGTGGATTCCCCGGTCATTTGGAAAACTCAGTGGCCTATCAGAATTTCCGGCAATGCGGGGTTCCATGTGGTATGGCTGGCTGGGTACTGTACCCCCTTTTGCCAACTCTCCTGATCTATGGAATGCGCTTGAAACCCTGAAAAAAGCTGGAGAAGAAATCAGTCGATGGTTTGCATCATTAGATCAGTATAAACAAGAAATCAAAGTCGAGGGTTTTCCTATAGCCTATGGCGGATGGGCCTTTGCTCCCTTTGATCTGCTCGGAGACACTTTGCGTGGTGTTCGCGGTATATTTCCAGATATGATTCAACAGCCAGATAAATTGATCGAGGCAGTTGAAAAAATGGTTCCCATTGCTATTGAAGGCGGATCAGTTGCAGCCGAGGCCAATGATCCTCCCATGGCCTGGATTTGGCTGCATAAGGGCTCAGATGAATTCATGTCAATCGAGCAGTTTAAAACATTTTATTGGCCATCTCTAAAAAAACTGATCTGTGGACTGATTGATAATGGTGTTATTCCGGTCGTATACGGGGAGGGTAATGAAACGTCGCGATTAGAATATTACACCGAAATCCCAAAAGGAAAAGCCATTTTTCATTTTGCCACTACCGATATTTTTAAAGCCAAGGATATTCTGAAGAATGTTGCCTGCATATCTGGAAATTTGCCGAATTCCCTAATGGCTACCGGCACACCGGATGACGTCAAGGAATACTGTAGGAAGCTGATTGATTATTGTGGGAAGGATGGCGGCTACATCATGGATACCTCGGCATTGCTTGATGAAGCCAAGCCCGAAAATGTAAGTGCCATGTTTGAGTTTACCCGAGAGTATGGGATTTATAGATAGCAGTAGCAAGAAAACCTGTGAATAAACGCTGTTATTAAGGCAAAAAATTCGGACTGAAAGGGGGTGATCCACAGCAGGCCGCTATATGCATCGACCGGCCTATCAAAGATGCGAACGCAAACAACCAACATCAAATGAAAAGGGGAGGACAAACACATGAAACGCTTGATAGTTATTCTGATGGTCGTGATTTTCATCGTGCCGGTAGTCGCTTTCGCCGGAGGCAAAGGCTTCAAAGTAGGTGTTTCCAATAGTTTTATCACCCACAGTTGGCGTACTCAGATGATCAATAACCTGCAGAAAAAGGCAGCCTTGTACCAAGGCATGGGATTGATAAGTGAACTTCAAATTCAGCATGCCGGATTCGATGTTGATCTTCAAAGAAGTCACATTCAAAATTTTATCGACTCTGGTGTCGATATACTTCTAATTGATCCGGCCTCGTTGACGGCCCTCAATCCAGTGATCGAAGATGCGGTCGATGAAGGCATTGTCACAGTCATCAGTGATCAACCCGTCACATCGAAAGCCCCTTATGTCATCCTACCCACCCATGACGTCTGGATGGAAAAATTGGCCAAGTATGTTTTCGACCGTATGGGTGGAAAGGGCAATGTCGTCTATCTGAGTGGTATCGACGGCGCGCCCGCCAGCGATATGCGGGATCAAGGTTTCGAGCGCGCATTGAAAGGCTACCCGAATATCAAACTGCTTGCAAAGATATACGGCTCCTGGGATCCAGCCCTGGCGCAGCAGGCCATGGCGGACGGCATTGCCGCTTACCCGAAAATTGATGGCGTTGTCGCCCATGACGGTGAGTGTCTTTCCGTGATCAGGGCTTTTGATGCGGCCGGCAGACCGCAGCCAATCGTCAATGGGTCGGGGTTCCGTCCGTTCTTTGAATACTGGGTTAAAAATCTGGACAAAGGTTTTACAAGCTATGCAATTGCCAACGGCCCTGGTAACGCAATGACACTTGCACTGGGTACCGGCATTCGGATAAAACAGGGTAAAAAACCCAAGGCTTCGGTATGGGACGGCAAAATACTCAGGATCGACCATGCAAATGTAATAACGGATAAGAATGTGAAAGAGGCGTTAGAAGAGCACATTCGGTATCGTGGCGTAGAGGATTATATCGATGAAGTTAAATCCGAAGAATTTATCGATACGCTGTTTGAATAAGAGGACCTCTATCTCTATCCCAAGTAACATTAATTAGCAAATTCTGGCGCATCTACCCGGTGCGCCAGAATCACACCGAATCCGTCTTTTAAATATTATGAATACATTCGAAGCACAAGGATTCAAAAAGTCTTTTGGAGCTGTCACGGCGCTTAAAAACGCAAATTTCAGTTTCGAAGGACCCAAGATTTGCGGACTCGTCGGTGCAAACGGCTCGGGCAAGACCACATTTGCAAGGCTATGTTCCGGTCTGATAAAAAAAGACGAAGGCAATTTGGTCATTGACGGTCAACAGGCAGATATCAATTCTCCCAAGGATGCAAAAAAATTCGGTATCGTTCTAGCCCATCAAAACCTCAGTTTAATCCCCGACCTGACCGTATGGGAAAATATATCTCTCGGAAATGAAAAAAAGTCTTGGAAAGCTTTTCTGGACAATAAAGAAGCCAAAGATCGAGCACACGAGATGCTCGAGAGCCTCATACCCGGTGAGATTGCCATCGATGCGAAAACGGCGGTCTTGTCGCCGGCCCAGAAGCAGATGGTCGAAGTAGCCAAGGCACTTTCGCAAAAGCCTAAAATGCTGATCTTGGACGAACCGACTGCTGCCTTGGAATATTACCACGTCGAACATCTCTTCGAAAAGGTGATGGAACTCAAGGAAAACAAGGTATCCGTCATTTTTATCTCCCATCGCCTGTGGGAAATTACCCGAATTTGTGACATGGTCATTGCATTTCGAAACGGTGAGACGGTTGGAACAGTAGACTTCGAATCGGAGGAACGGTCGGAGAAATTGATCATTCCCTTGGTAGCCGGCGATGAGGGTTGCGCGATCGACTTCGAGAAAAAGAAGGTACGGGATTTGTCGGATACCGAAACGGCCATACATTTGAAAGATATCTATTACCGGGATGTTTTGAAAAATGTCAGTATGAGCGTGAAGCGGGGAGAGGTTCTGGGTATTGGCGGGTTGCACGGTCAGGGGCAGGAAGAGTTGATCATGCTTATGGCGGGAGATTTGTCACCCTCCCGGGGGAAAATAATGCTGGGAAAAAGGTCTGTAAAAGCGAAACATCCCCGGGATACCATTCGCAATGGAACCTACCTGGTTCCAGGTGATCGGTTGGAAGAGGGCCTTCTCACTAAGCACGACATTTTCGCCA
>JASFSK010000271.1:0-6560 GCA_050114455.1 Desulfobacterales bacterium
ATTATTTATTGATAATCCGCTGATCTGATAACCCTTTTTTAGGCCCATAAGCAGCTAAAAAATCAAAGAATATCGGATCTTGCATTAAACAGAGATTGTGTTATATTATCGTTATAAAAAACATTACATGGTAAACTTAACATCAGGAGGAAAACATGGAATCTGTTCCCCTTAAACAGCAAACCCAAGTTCAGGTTCGGGTAAACGATTTTGTTCGCAGCGTCTATAATTGGATGGCCATCGGTCTCGCTTTGACCGGCTTTATCGCGTATTTTGTGGCGAACAATGCATCTCTTTTGGGTCTCCTATTCCAAGTGGTAGGAAATCAACTGCGACCTACGATGCTGTTCTACGGTTTAATAATCGGAGAACTTGCACTCGTTTTCATCCTTAGCGCTAGAGTTCAAAAAATGCAAGCATCAACTGCAACAGCGATGTTTGTTCTGTATGCAGCGCTGAACGGTGCAACCCTTTCAATGATTTTTTTGGCTTACACCAGTACATCCATCGTTTCGACGTTTTTCATTTGTGCTGCAACATTTGTGGCCTGCAGTATATACGGCTGGATAACCAAACGTGATCTAACCTCTCTTGGAGGATTCCTTTTCATGGGCCTCATTGGCATCATCATTGCCTCGGTCGTCAACATGTTCATTGGCAGTTCGGCCATGCACATGATTATCAGCTACATCGGAGTGTTTGTGTTCATCGGATTGACGGCCTATGATACCCAACACATCAAAAACATGGCCATGACCCAGCCCGATGGTTTGGAAGCGGCGGTGGTCAGAAAAGGCGCCATTTTAGGTGCTTTGAAATTATATTTAGACTTTATAAACCTTTTTCTGATGCTGTTGAGAATCTTCGGCAGCGGCCGTGAGTAAAATCCAAACGGTGAATGGGAGTATTTACTCCCATTCACCGTTTACTGTTCTTTCCGCCCTGGTATACGATCCCGCACTACTCTAAATTCCAATATTTTCCTTAATTATTTCAGAAATTTGTTTACCATATCTTCGTGTGTCACCTTCATCAGGTCCCTCTACCATGACCCGGCAGATGGATTGGGTACCGGAATATCGTACCAATACCCTGCCGCTGTCCCCCAGTTTTGATGCCACGGAGTTGATGGTTTCCCGAATCACTGGAACAGATTCAATTTCCGGCTTGCTGCCAACCTCCACATTGATTAGAACCTGTGGATAGGCAGTCATTAGATGGCCCAATTCCGAAAGCGGCTGATTTGACGTCAGCATGGCCTCAATTAGTTTCAGGGATGTCAAGCAGCCGTCTCCGGTGGTATGGTGATCGGCAAATATCATATGGCCCGAATCTTCTCCCCCGATCACGGCGCCGTGAACCTTCATCTGCTCCATGACGTAACGGTCGCCAACCTTTGATTTTTCATGACTGATTCCCATATTTTTTAGCGCGACACCAAGACCCATATTGCTCATTACCGTGCTGACGACACAGTGGTTGTTTAAACGCCCCTGTCGGTGCAGTAGCTCGGCACAAACAAGCAGGATTTGGTCGCCGGATAATACTTGACCCTTCTCATCAATGGCAATTAAACGGTCACCATCCCCATCCAACGCCAGGCCGATATGAGCACCGGTGTCCTCGACCAATTGAATCAATTTCTCGGGATGCTCGGATCCGCATAGATGGTTTATATTCTTCCCATCCGGTGTAATACCCACTGAGGTCACATCGGCGCCAAGATTCGCAAACAATTGCGGGGCGATTCGATAGGTCGCGCCGTTGGCGCAATCCAACACAATTTTTAATCCGTTTAACGAAAGATCAGCCGGTAAGGCATCTTTAAGAAACGAAATGTATTTTTGGGATGCATCGTCCTGGATGGCAACCGTTCCAATTTCTCGCTCAGAACGGTAAGGCTCAGCCTGGGTGTCACCCAGCACCAGCTTTTCGATTTCAGATTCTTTTTCATCGGAGAGTTTATATCCGTTGCCCCTGAAAAGCTTGATCCCGTTATCAGAAAAAGGATTGTGGGAAGCCGAGATTACCACCCCTGCCTGGGCCTGATTGGTGGAGGCCAAAAAGGCGACGCCGGGAGTGGGCAGCACACCGGTCAAAATGGCATCACCACCTGCCGAGCAGATGCCCGCAGCCACTGCAGACTCCAGCATGGGCCCGGATATTCGGGTGTCTTTACCAATGATGATTTTTGGCTTTTGACCCTGTGATCTAAACACCGTGGCAACCGCCCTGCCCACACGCAGGCCCATTTCGGCTGTCATTGGATGTTCATTGGCAACCCCTCTTATGCCGTCAGTTCCAAATAAAATTCCCATAAATTTCCTTTATAAAAACGATTGGCGCTCGGTTGGTTTATCACGCCATCTGTATCACGACAGCTGCGGTGCAATCCGTTTTGCATTCGCTCGGATCTCATCCACTATTTCCTGAAGCCAACGGATGCCCCTTTCGGACTCCTCTGATCCAAGTTTCTGGATGACGGTGATGTAATTTTTGCCGCTTGCCGAAATTTTTGTTTGAACGCTTTCGAGAAATTTATCCCTAAGCTCCCGATTTCCTTCTTTGTCCTGGTGGGCCTCGAACAAGGCTTTCAACGCGGGCCAATGCCGATGGAGTTCGGACCGCTGGTGACCGTCGTCGGCCATTTTCAAGCAAACCGCCTCCAGACGGTGGATTCGTTCGCTGATCGCTATTTGAATATTTTTTTTCAGTCCCAACATCAGGGTTTGTGGAAATCTATCTGAAATAAATAACGATCTTACCTGTCGATACCACTGCTGCAACGCAATCAAATTGGCGATATAGGTGATGTTGTTGAGAATGATTCTTTTATTGCCACGATATTTACCGGGGACAAAGGATATGTTGCCTCCCTTCCCTTCTCCGCCGTAAATCAGGCGGTCTTCTCTGTCCTCATCTTTGCGGACGATGGTTCCGGCCGCCACGGTGATACCGAAGTTCAGGCGACAGGGTCCCACCAGCCCCCCCTGGCCACCCAGAAAGATGGGTTTGCAATTCAGCATCACCCCCCTGGGCACATTGCCAATGAGGGATGCGGTGGCCTTGTCCTGGTCGGGTGTAAAGTTGAAATGAATATATGAGCTGCCGACTTCACTGTGGTTTTTTCGACTGGTGCCGCCGGCCATCAAACAGTCACAAAAATTGATCAGACTGCCCAGCGTGACAAAAGGGAAAAGGATGGTATGTTTCAAGGCCACGGTGTGGGCAATGACAGCCTGTTCTTCGAGGATGGTCGCCTCCCGAACATGGGCACCCATACCCAGGACCGCTTTTTCTAAAAATACCGATTGGTTGAAGTACCCGCCTTTCAGTTGGACATTAGGGCCAATCTGGCAATTATCCACCGTCACCGGCGCTTCGTAGCCAAGCTTGGCTCCTTCAAGAATCAGTGTATCGGCGCCAAAGATTTTGCTGCCTGCATATATGACCACCCCTTCGGCGGAGATACGGTCCTCATTGATGTCATCACCAATTTGAACGCTGTCAGGCTGGTCTATTTTAACACCTTTGTTGATCAATTTTTCAACTTTAGTCATGTTACCCTTTGTAATCCTTTGAAACTCATTTGGCCTTGCTTGGCACTGTTTTGCAGACTAAGTTTTATATATGAATAAAGCGACTTAGGCAATTAAAAATTTAATGCGTTTGAAACTTGGGCTCACCGCCGCTGCCACCCAATGGCTGCACACTTCAGGTGTATCGCTGAAAGTTGATTCCGACCGGTCAATCAATTTGCATTCGATTCAATTCGGCGAAGATTGCCCGCTTTTTACTTGACATCGGGAAAAGAGGCTGATACAAAATGACTGACCAGTCAGTCAGATAGGTTTTATAATATTATAAATTCTTCTAAGTATTTAGAAATTAATTAAAATAAATTACTGACCGAATAGTTTTTAATTTAAAGGATAAATGCAAGTGGTACCAACCGATCCAACTCAAGTGGACAAAAAAAATCAAATTATCGCAGCGGCGGCTTCAGTCTTTGCCCAAAAAGGCTATGCTGGCTCTTCGGTGGCTGACATTGCCGTCAAGGCCGGAATTGGTAAAGGCACGATATATGCCTATTTTGAAAGCAAAGAGGATCTCTTTTTCGCTGTGTTCGATTGGTATATGCTGCAGACCGGGACTGCTGCCAAAGTCAGTGTTGCTTATCTGGCTGGATCGGCGGCCGAACGCTTGCAGGTGTTAAGTGATTCGATTATGGATGTATGGGATGAAGTCAAAGATGTGTTTAACCTGACCGTAGAATTTTGGGCGGCCTCCTCGTCTTCTCAACTACGGGATCAATTTAAAGCAGCCTTTCGCCGGTTGTATGAAAACTTCAGGGGACTTGTTGTGGCGCTTATCCGCGACGGCATTGAACGCGGGGAGTTTCGATCTGATGTCGATCCCACCTCCATTGCAGCCGCCCTGGTGGGTACTTGGGATGCCCTCTTTTTGCAGGCCTGGTTCGATAACACCTTCGATCCCGTGTCAACCGCCAACAATTTTTTGAAGGTTGTGATTCGGGGATTGTCGGTCCAGGATTAATTGGATACCAACAAGAATGCTATAGCATAGCATAAAGCGGAGTTATCAATGATGAAATATCTGTCCCTGACAGCCATTTGGCTTGTATTTTTGCTGTTTCTGACTCAATCCCCCCCCGCGGCAGCCATAGATGCCCAATCTCTGGTTGAAGACAGCTTTAATTACATGCGCGATAAATCTTCGGTTTCGGTAGTCAACATGATCGTGCATCGACCGGACTGGGAACGCAAAATGACCATCAAGGCTTGGACCCGGGGACAAAAAGAGAGTCTTTTCTATATCGAGGCCCCTCCGAAGGATCGGGGCAATGGCACACTTAAAAAGGGACGCGAGATGTGGATGTACAATCCGAAGATCAACCGGGTGATCAAGGTTCCCCCGTCGATGATGTCCCAATCATGGATGGGGTCGGATTTTTCCAACAATGACCTGGCCAAATCCGACAGTCTGATGACGGATTACACCCACACCATAATAGGATCCGAGACCCATGATGGACTGACAGTGTATCTGATCAAATCAACGCCCAAGCCGGAGGCACCGGTAATTTGGGGGATGCAGCAGCTGAAAATTAGAGAGGATCTCATCTGGCTCAGTCAGGAATTTTTTGATGAAGATCTCGAATCTGTGAAAATCATGACCACGCTCGCCATTCAAATGCTGGGCGGTAAGTTGTATCCGAAGATATGGCGGATGCATAAAACCGCTGAAGCTGATAGATATACCGAACTAAACTATACATCACTGAAGTTTAAAACCGCTCTGCCTGACAGCCTCTTTACTTTGACCAGTTTGAAAAAAGCCAGGAGATAATCAATTGTCTATCGATGCTAAAATGGCCTGGCGTAACCTCTGGCGCAATCCCCGACGCACGATACTGACCATCGCCGCCATTACATTCGCCAGCCTCCTGCTGGTGTTTATGTTCTCCTTTCAGTTCGGCAGCTACGAAACCATGATCAACACATCGGTTAAAATAAACACCGGACATTTGCAAATCCAGGGAGCAGAATATCAGGAAAAAAAGAGCATCCGCATGGTGGTCCCCGAACCCGAAAAAATCGCCGGTCTGATCAATGAAATTTCGCAAGTGGCGACATATACCTTCAGGGCCCAGGCATTTTCGCTGGTCTCATCCGAACAACGAACTTACGGCGTGGTTGTGACCGGAATCGACCCGGAACGTGAAGCCAATGTTTCCAGGCTAAAATCACTGATTCGGCAGGGGGAATTTTTGTCTGCCGATGATTCTGATCAGGCCTTGATCGGTATGTTTCTGGCACGCAATCTGAGGGTCAGCCCGGGTGATGAATTATCTGTCATTGGCCAGGGGCGGGATGGCTCAATAGCTGCCACCGTCGTAAAAATAAAGGGTATTTTCAGGTCCGGAATTGATGAACTCGACCGCTCGTTAATTCATATCCCGCTGCAAGCCTTTCAGGAAATTTTTTCCATGCAGGGTGCCGTCCACGCGGTGGTATTGATTGCCGGTTCGCTGTCTGAGGTTGAATCTGCAAAACAATCCATTCAAACGAAGTTGGCGTCGCTGAACTCAACAATGCCTTTGGCTGTCTTGGACTGGAATGAGCTGATGCCCGGTTTGCGCCAAAGCATCGAAATGGATTTAATCAGCGGGCTTATATTTTATTTGCTTTTGTTGCTGGTCGTAGCCTTCAGCATTTTAAACACCTTTTTAATGGCCATCTTCGAGCGGACCCGGGAATTTGGGGTCATGATGGCCATCGGTACCGGTCCGGGCCGCCTGACCAAGGTGTTGTTGATCGAGTCCATGAGCATGACGTTTGTCGGTGTGGTTGCCGGCATTTTCGCCGGCAGTCTGATCACGGTTTACTTCCAGGCCCATGGTATTGATTTTTCGGGAGCCTCGGAATTGCTTGCCCAGTTCGGCATTACCGGACGCTTGTATCCCAAACTGTCTCTGCTTTCAGCTGTCAGCGGACCACTGGCTGTGATGGTCATTACCTTTTTTACCGCCTTGTATC
>JASFSK010000272.1:0-6532 GCA_050114455.1 Desulfobacterales bacterium
CGGTTCGTTGAGTAGATCCGGACGCCGATCTGGGTCAATGCTTCGATGAGATCATGGATAGGGCGCTGCCCCATGCGGTCGGTACCTTCCAGGGTAACGGTGACCTGGCCCAGGGCGGCGACGGCCGTCAGCAATCGCATGGAGGTGCCTGAGTTTCCGAGAAAAATTCGATCCTGCTTCGGCACAAGTGTACCACCGCCGCCACTGACGTGGAGCAGATTGCCCGGTTGGTTGTCGATCTGAATCCCCATCTGCCGCAAGGCATCCATGGTCAACAGCGTATCTTCGCTAATCAAAGCATTCTCAATCCGGCACATCCCGTCTGACAGGGCCGAGGCAATCAAAATCCGGTGAGTATAGCTTTTCGAACCTGGAACGGTAACCTCACAGCGCGGTTTTATGGGGTACGGACTAATTTCTTTCAATATTCAATTATTCCCATTGTGCCCAGGTCTGAGAATCTGCCAGCGATAAGTTGATTATAGGACGTATCCGCATCAAACAAATAACCAATAACTACTAACAAATAACTTCAGTCACTGACTCGACAACTCATCCAGCACGGCTCTGCGCATGACATCCACCGGTGCCTTCTGACCGGTCCACAGCTCGAACTGGACTGCCCCCTGGTGAACAAACATGGATAGTCCCTCGACCGTCGGGCAACCGGCTTTTTGAGCATCCCTGATCAGGCGGGTCTTGAGCGGGTTGTATACCATGTCCATGACAAGCGTGTCAGCAGTCAGAAGTTCCGATTTTAGCGGTGAGCAGTCGTCATGGGGCGTCATTCCGACCGGCGTTGTATTGATGACGATATCGTAAGGCAGCCTGGTTGCCTCCGCAAGGGGTATAAAATCGCAATTCAGATCCTTTGCAAGTTTCTCACCGTTTTGGCTGCTGCGATTGATGATGGTAATCCTGCCGCCTTCCTGAATGATGCCGAAACCGATCGCCCGGGCCGCGCCGCCGGCGCCGACGATGGCCACGTGTCGGCCTTTGATGGGGGTTTTTTCGTGCACCGCTTTGACGGCACCGGTGCAGTCTGAATTATAACCCTGCAGACGTCCCTGCCGGTTGACGACGGTGTTGACGGCACCGATTTTTGCAGCCGTTGCATCCACTTTGTCAAGATATTCCATCACACTGACTTTATGGGGGATGGTAATACTGACACCCTGGATTCCCAATCCCCGGATGCCGGAAACAGCCGCCGCGATGTCTTTGACCCTGAATGCCAGATAAACCCCGTCGAGGCCTGAGTGTCTTAGGGCACTGTTGTGCATGACAGGGCTGAGGCTATGTCCGACCGGATCTCCAAAAACAGCGTAGACCGGGGGCGCTTTTTGCGGACGGCGTGAAACTTGGATCCCGCGGCCGGCGGCGATGGTGTTGCCGAAAATGCGGTAAAGTGCGCCGGTTTTTAATGGCCCGTTGTTTAGGGATCCCAGCCTTTGATAGATTTCAGTTTCGCGCCGCCGGTCGACCACCGTCGTGCCGGTGCGCTGCTTTGACCGGCCGATGTCACGGGCGGTTAATAGCCGACGGTTGATCAGCGCTAGGATCTGATCGTCGATAGCGTCAATTTGCCTTCTGAGAGCTGGAATACCGCCATCTTCGGCATCAACTTTTTTAGGATCTCCGTCGAGTTTTTTCATGAGGAAATAAAATCCGCTAGAAATGCTTCCAATTCTCCCAGGGGGACTTCTTCAACGAAGGCCCGACCGATTTCAGACAAAAGGACAAATTTGATGCTGTCCCCTTGCCGTTTCTTATCCATTCGGATGGCCCTAAAAATTTCGTTTGCCTTGCCAGGTAGTCGCACGGGCAGGCCATACTTTTCGAGCAATCCAGAGACTCGGTCCGCCTCGGAAGCCTGCAGACAGCCTCTTTTAACCGAGTATTCACAGGCCAACACCATCCCGGCGCTGACGGCTTCCCCGTGCCGGACCTGGAGCGTTTTTTCGATGCCATGCCCGAAGGTGTGCCCGAAATTGAGCATGCGGCGTATGCCGTGTTCCCTGGCGTCCTGGGTGACGATTTCAGATTTGATCCTCACCGAGTCATAAACAAGTTTTTCGATGACGGACAAGTCCAGCGAAAGGGCCTCGCTGCAATGGTTTTCAATATAATCAAACATATTTTTGTCGGCAATCGCGCCGTGCTTGATGATTTCGGCAAACCCGCAAAGCAGTTCTTCCCGGGGCAGGGTATTCAACATATTCAAGTCGCAAACAACGAACTCCGGCTGGTTAAATACCCCCACAATATTTTTATAACCCCTGAAATTCACCCCATTTTTACCACCGACACTGGCATCCACCTGGGATAAAAGGGTGGAGGATACAAATCCGAATCGAAGACCCCGCATATAGGTGGATGCCACAAATCCGGCGATGTCACAAACGATTCCACCCCCAATTCCGACAATGAAAGACGTGCGATCCGCTTCGAGGGTCAGCAATTGATCGTAGATTGAGCCGACAGTGTCGAAGGTTTTTATCTTTTCACCGATGTCGATGGTGATGACGGGCCCCGGCGGAAAGCAAGCCCCCCAATGGTCCCGAACCGGGGTATCGGTGATGATGATCGGGACTTTGACCGGAAGGTATGAGTTTAAATTTTCCAGGCATTCTCCGACCTGGACGACGGATTCACCGGTGTCGCTGTTTATTTTGATTGATTTCATAATGACTGCACCCATCGCTGTCCACTGTCCATATTCAACGATTTAACCAATTTCTCGGCCGCAGACAAAAGTAAATTTTCAGTGGTCTCCCAAGAGATGCATTCATCCGTAATGGAAACCCCGTATTTAAGCGCCTCAATATCTCCGGTGAACTTCTGATTGCCTTCGTTGAGATTGCTTTCCAGCATAAGACCGACCAGAGCGTCATTGCCGGCAATATACTGATCGATAACGCTTTTGAAGACAATCGCCTGTCCTTGGAATTTCTTCATTGAATTGCCGTGGGAGCAATCCACCATAATGGTTTCGGGGATGTTTTTTTCAATCAGATTCAGACGAGCCCGTTCGATATTGATGGGATCGTAATTCGGCCGCGATCCCCCGCGGAGCACGATATGGGTCCAGGGATTTCCGCCGGTTTGGACAACGCAAGTGCGCCCGGCCTGGTCGATGCCCAGAAAACTTTGTGGCGTTTTGGCCGCCACGACAGCATTGATGGCCGACGACAAATTGCCGTCCGTTCCATTCTTGAAGCCGACCGGCATGGACAGACCACTGGCCATCTCGCGATGGGTCTGGGACTCGGTCGTACGTGCCCCGATACAGGACCAGCTAACAAGGTCGGCCACATACTGCGGGGTGATGGTTTCGAGAAATTCCGTAGCGGCCGGGATACCGGTTTCATTGATTTGAAGCAGAAGTTTGCGCGCCTTTGTCAAGCCTTCCATAATATCGCAGGAGCCATCCAGGTGCGGATCATTGATCAATCCTTTCCATCCCACACTGGTGCGGGGCTTTTCGAAATAGACCCGCATCACCAGGAAAAAAGCTTCACTGACTTTGTCACTGAGCTCTTTGAGTCTGACAGCATATTCAAGGGCGGCTTTTTCGTCGTGAATCGAACAGGGTCCTGCGACCACCAAAAGGCGTTTATCTTCTCTGCACAAGATTTTTTCGATGGCATCCCTGCCGGAAATAACCGTCGTATGCGCCGTTTGCCCGACGGAAAGCTGCCGCTTCAAGCGGTCCGGCTCCATCAGATGTTGATAGCCTTTTACTCTTAGGTCATCGGTTGGTTTCATAATTCGTACCTCAGTAAATCAGAGACCACCAGCAGAACTGGGGGTATAAGGGTGGCCCCTGGAAGAGGCCCGGGCCACCTTGCTGCTGGTGGCCGCTGATTTTTGACAGTGCAGTCTGAATTGAGCAGGCTCAAAAATAAAAAACCGTGGGTTTTTTATTTGTGCCCACGGTTATAACGCCATTTTTTATTTTTTCTTTTCAGCGCACCCCAGGCAAAACAGTAAAATAAAAATAATACCGATAATAGAAATAAGCAAAAGTGCCTGATAAAAATTGCGCCACGAATCTGTCTCTTGAGTATTATCTGTAGGTCAAGGTAGGATTTATATTAGTGCCTGTGGTGTGTCAAGTTAATTTTTAGATTCCCGAGTATACTGAAAGTCGACAACTTCCATTCGAGAATATCACACCGTCCCAAAAAAAGCTTGACAACCCAATCGCAAATTATATATTTCAAGACCAATAATTGGAGACAAATAGTGGACACATCAAAACCAAATTTGTTTAGTTCCGAACGCTTCTTTTTTAGCTTTAGAAGCGTTCATCCGGTCTGTTAACGCTCCAATCAAATCGTTAATCACCCCGGGTGGACCTTAATCCCACTCGGGGTTTTCTTTTTGAAAAACCCTGAGAATAATCTCGGGGTTTTTTTCTTTTATTCGAAACGAGGACAGTCATCATGAAAAACCTAAAACTTGTCATGCGAGAATCCAAACAACGCACCGTGATAGAGATCTCCAGTGTGGCAGTGGGAAGAGATCTGGTCGTTATTGCCGGACCCTGCAGCGTAGAGAGTGAGGAACAAATGGTTGCGTCCGCCTGCGCCGTCAAGGATGCGGGGGCGGACATGCTTCGCGGTGGTGCTTTTAAGCCCAGGACATCACCGTATGCGTTCCAGGGACTGGGCCTGCGCGGTTTGAAGCTGCTGGCAGAAGCAGGGCGACAAACCGGTCTGCCGATCGTCACCGAGGTGATCGATCCCAGGGATGTATCCTGGGTTGCGGAATTCGCCGATGTCCTGCAGATCGGCACCCGCAATATGCAGAATTACTCCCTGCTCAAAGAAGTCGGGCAAACGGGCAGACCTGTTTTGCTCAAACGGGGTATGTTCTCGACCCTCGAAGAATGGTTGAATTGTGCGGAGTACATTCTCAGTGAAGGCAATCCAAATGTGATCCTTTGCGAACGCGGCATCCGGACCTTTGAAACATACACACGCAATACCCTTGACTTGAGTGCCGTGCCGGCAATCAAGGAGCTGACCCACCTGCCCATCATTATCGACCCGACCCACAGTACCGGACGGGTCAATCTGATTGGTCCCATGAGCATGGCAGCCATCGCTGCCGGCGCGGACGGGTTGATCATCGAAGTCCACAATGACCCCCAAAATGCATTGTGTGATGCCGATCAGGCCCTGACACCGGATTTGTTTGCAGACATCATGACTCGCTTGAGACCGCTGAGTTCGTTTATGGCTGATCTTCCGACTAGTAGTTAATGGATATCGAAGCTTGACCTAAAACCGAAGAGTCCGTGCAAATTAATACAGTTGGTGAAGCGATGCTGGATGCTCGATTTTGGATGCTGGTTAAAAATTTGGATAGTTACCTTTTAAAATCCAGTGTCTAGAAACCAGTAACCAGCATCATTTTGTTTTCTGCTTAAAAGCGACACCAAAAGGAGTTTCGTCTGATAGCTTTTTAGGCAAGTAAAACAGTTAAAAACAATTCTACACTGGCGTTGAGGTGAAAAAATGAAACTGGAAAGAATTCGCAACCAAATAGACAAAATTGATCGGGAGCTGTTGGTCCTGCTTCAGGAACGAATGGGCTTGGCATTGCGTTCAAGAAAGTATCAGGAACTTTCCGAAGATTCAAACCGGGAAGAGGACACGCTGGAACGGATGGAACGGTTGAATCTTGATCTGGTAAAAAGCTCCTTCTCCCGCCAGCTCCTCAAAACCATCATCGATGAAAGCAAACGCCTTCAAGATGAAGATCGCCGCCTGGTCGCTTTTCAGGGAGAACATGGTGCTTACGGCGAAGTCGCATCCCGCAACCTCGTTCCCGCAGGTGCATACATTCCCTGCCTGGAATTCATCGATGTATTTCGCGGCGTTGAAGCCGGCGACTTCGATCTCGGGGTTGTACCGGTAGAAAACTCGCTGGAAGGTGCCGTTACCCAGGTAAATGATCTTCTGACGACCACGGAGCTGAAAGTCATCGGTGAAATCAAAGTGGCCGTCAACCACTGTCTGCTGGCCACCGATGCAACGGATTATCGCGAGATCCGGGTGGTGTATTCCCATCCCCAGGCACTGGCCCAATGCCGGGATTTTCTGATGCGCAATAAGCTTGAAGCGCGTCCCTATTACGATACAGCCGGTGCCGCCAAAATGCTGGCACGAGAAAATCCCAAAGCGGCGGCGGCCATCGCCAGTGAATTATGTGCCGAATTGTATGATCTTGAAATAGTAAAAGAAGGTGTCGAAGATGGGCCGTCCAACTCAACCCGATTTTTGCTGCTTTCCAAAGAACCTTATGCCGATAGGGGCGAAAAGACTTCGGTTATCTTTGCCGTCGCCCACGAAGCCGGCGAACTTTACGGGGTCCTTAAACTGTTTGCGGAGGCCAAAATAAATTTGACCCGGATTTCCTCGATGCCCCTGCGCTCGGATCCTGGCAATTACAGCTTTTTCCTCGATTTCGAAGGTTCCCAGGAGGACGCCAAGGTGGCTGAAGTTCTGGAGAAAATGAGTTC
>JASFSK010000273.1:0-6510 GCA_050114455.1 Desulfobacterales bacterium
CGACACTCGATATTTGATGCCGGATGCTCGATCCGATGTCGAGCATCCAGGATCCAGCAACGCGCATTCAACATCATTTTTTCAATCGAATTGCCCGGGCCTGCATGGACCATTCTTGCGGCAGTTCGATTGTAACGGTGGCAGTGCGATCCATTCGCTGGGTTTTTCTGACTGCCACAACCGTTGCGTCCCCCAGTTTGTTTCCGGCCCGGTCCAGGGCGAAGACGACATCGCCTTTTTCCGGCAGGGGGCGATACTCGTAAGCCATCATGACCGTCGCCTTACCGTCGGGTAGGCTCTCGTCGACCATGAAGATTGCCTGCCCGGGGCAAATGTAGACACAGGTTTGACAGGCCACACATTTATCTTCATCCAAATGGGGAATATTGGTAATGTCATCTCCCACGAAAATCGCATCCACATTGCAGCTGGATTCGCAGGGATTACAGGGAATATCCTCCAGGCATTCAATGGTCGCTACCGGGCCCTTCCTTCGTCTGGCACCGGAAGGAACACCCGGGCTGTTTTCGAGTTCTGCCTCCGTTAAAAAACCGGTTGTTGAGGAATCAGAGGGCATCCATCGTTCCTTTCATCACGGCGTTTAAGTATTCTTTGGCTTTGCCACGTTGCTCCCCATGGCTTCCGCTGCGCAGTCCTTTCATGCTTGCAAATTGCTGAGCGCGCTGTTCGTTAAAGGCCGGTTCATCCAGGTAACCCAGACTATGGGCAACGGCCAGCCCGGCGATGCGGCCCTCGATGACGGCCGTACTGGCTTCTTCGATACCCGAGACATCGCCGGCCACGTAGATCCCATCAATGGATGTTTCCTGATTCTCATCGTGAACAGGCAGCCTGCCGCCGAGGGCCGGTACAAAAGCAGTCTTGCAGCCCGCCATGCGCAGCAGTTGGGTCATCGGATTTAATCCAACGGCGATGCAAATGGTGTCCACCTCAAAATCCTTTTCGGTGCCTGATATCGGTTCCCAGGAATCATCGACCTGGATAATGGTGGCGCCTTCAACACAATCATCACCATGGGCCGCCTTAATTGTATGGGACATGAAAAACGGTACGCCGGTGCGGGCTATTTTGGCCGCATGCACAGCGTAGCCGCCGATGGTGGGCGCGGCATCGATCACCGCCGCCACACGGCTGCCGGCCTGCATCATCTGATAACTGACGATCACGCCCACATTGCCCGAGCCGACCATGAGAATATGGTTGCCGGGTCGGATCCCGTGGATGTTCGCCATGGTTTGAGCGGCGCCGGCACCAATGACACCCGGCAGGGTCCAGCCGGGAAACGGGATCATGTTTTCGGAGGCCCCCGTGGCAATCAGGGTTTTTTGAGCCATAACCTGCTCGATGCGGTTGTTGATCATGACATTTAAGGCACCGTTTTCATAAATTCCCAGGACAACTGAATTCAAAGAGACCTCCACCCCGAGTTCTTTGGCCTCATTTAAAAAGCTATTGCCGATGCTAAATCCGCGTTCCTTGGCACGATGCTCCTGAGAGCCAAAAAATTTATGGATTTGCTTGAAAAGCTGGCCGCCGGGGCGATCGTTTTCGTCATAGACAATCACCTGAACGCCGTATCTGGCCGCCTCAATGGCTGCAGCCAATCCGGCGGGACCGGCACCGACACATATCATTTCATATCTGCGCATGGTTTACTCCGTATTCATTTCCGGGCCTTTGCCCCTCTGGGTCTCAACAACCATCCCTGCCTTCAGTGGTTCCACGCAGGTGCGGATATTCGGTCTGCCGTCAACCACCATGATACAGTCGGTACAGCGACCGATGGCACAAAACATCCCGCGGGGCTCATTTCGGCGGGATGTATAACGATGGATCAAGACACCACTGCTGCGCAGCGCGATGGCAATGGGTTCACCCTCGAAGCCTTCAATGGTTTTACCGTCAAAGGAAAATTGGACTCTGCTACCTTTTTCAAACGTTCCCAAAACCGGGTGTTCTTCTATGCGCATAGTTGTTTGTCCCACTGGTTCGCAATTATCGATTAAGCAGACAGAATCAATCTGTTGCAGACAAAATTTAGATTCTGGACTCTCGATGCTTGATTCTGGATAACTTCACTGATCAAAGTGAGCGGTTCATCGATCGTCGAGCATCCTGCATCGAGTATCGGCGTCATTTACTGATAACTCTCTTTGAAAGCCAGCGACTGAGAATATTTGTGATGATCTAGCTTGAGGTCTAAAAAAAGCCGAACGCCTCGGTAAAGGTGTAATTGGTGCCTACCAGTGGAATGCCGGTCATGGCACAGGATTCCAGCGTCAGGGACCTCAGATCTTCCCGCTCCATATTGGCCAATGATGTTTTGCCGGCAGCCTTGGCAATCAGGGTGGCTTCATGGGTCATACTTTTAATGTAATTGGCCACTCTTTGGGCTGCGGCATCAATATCGAGCTTTGCGCGACTCACTGGGTCCTGGGTACCGATACCAAAGGCACATTTGCCTTCATGGCAGCGCAGGCAGACCACGCAGCCCATGGCTACCATGGCACCGGTGCCAATCGCCACAGCATCAGCGCCCAGCGCCAGAGCCTTGACAATATCGGATCCATCTTTGATACCACCGGATACAATCAGGCTGATTTCGTCCTTAAGACCCATCTCTTCGAGCGCACGAACTGCCTGCACCAGAGCGGGCAGGGTGGGAATCCCCAGGTGGGTTGAAGCCACAACCGGGGCGGCCCCTGTACCACCTTCGGTGCCGTCGATGACGATTCCATCCGCTCCGGTCTTGGCTGCAATCTTGACATCTTCCCTGACACGGCCAGCAGCAATTTTCACGAATATGGGAATTTCCCAATCAGTGACATCCCTAAGTTCCAGCATTTTGAGAACCATGTCGTCGGCACCAAAAATATCACCGTGTCGAGGGTGACTGTGCAGATCGATGCCCTCGGGCAACTGCCGAAATGCGGCGATCTCTTTGGTGATTTTGCTTCCCATCAGATGACCGGACAAACCCGGTTTGGCGCCGATGCCGCAGATAATTTCGAGGGCATCGGCCGCTTCAATATTTTTAAGTGAAAAACCCATGCGACTGGGTGTGATCTGAACCACCTGCTTGTAGGAATTATCTCTCTCCTCGGGCAGCAAGCCCCCCTCCCCGTTATTGATGGAAGTTCCCACGATCTGTGTGGCCTTGGCCATCGCCGTCTTGGCTTCCTTGCTTAAAGCGCCATAGGACATACCGGAGATCATGATGGGGGTTTCAATGACCAGGGGTTTTTTGGCGGATCGAGAACCCAGAACGGTTTGCGTCCGGCAGTCTTCACGATAGGTATCAATGGACAGGCGTGAGAGCTGGGAAGGCAATACCAGCAGATCGTCAAATGTGGGATACGCTTTGGTTGACCCGCACCCACGGATTCGATGGGTCCCTGTCTCGGCCTTGTATTTTATTTCAGAGATCGTCTCGGGGCTCCAGACACCTCGTTGAACATCTTTGACTCTAGTTTTTTTTGGTTTTTCAGTCATACCTGCACCCCCGCCGGTTTGTGGGTTGGCTTGAACAAGACATAATCATGCCTGCCGTAGACTTTCGGCACGATGCTTCTGAATTTATCTACGTCCTGCTCAAGGTTGTATTTTTTAAACAGCGCCTCGACTTCTTTTTTTTCTTGGTCATCAATGGCAACCAGGGTGACATTGCCGCCAAGTTTGTCGTCGACTTCGGGGTCGAGCACATGGATGACGCCATTGTACATGGACTCGCCAATTCCCTGACCGACCTTGCCCAAAACTATGATACGGCCACCGAGGGTCATCTTGCCGCTCCACATACCCACATCGCCGCACACAATCAGGTTGCCACCTTTCATTCCCCAACCGGCCCGGCTGCCGCTATGTCCCTTGACCAGAATGGTGCCGCCGACCATCGAAGGTGCGCAATTGCTGCCGGTATTCATTTCAACGATGATCTCGCCGGCACTCATATTGTCGCCGGTATACAAGCCGGTGTTGCCTTTGATAACCGTCGTCGGACCTTGCAGAAAACCACCGGTATAGAACCCCGTACTACCCTCGACCGTCACCGTCCCCTGACCTTTGAGCGCCGTGGCAAAATTATGGACGGAATGTGGATTTTCCACAACCACTTCGTCATCTTGCTGGATGAGTTCCCGCAGCTTGCGGTTGACATCCAGGGTGCTCATTCCTGTTATATCTAAACGGACCATACCTTTACACCTCCTGGCTCCATCTCCGTTGCATAGACGTCGGAGATAATGGGGGTTAACGAGATTTGTTCCGACCCGAATAAAACGTTGCCACCATCGTCTTCATGGATGACGACCGGTTTGAATGCCAGTCGATCTCGGAATGCGCCGATCTGATCACAGGTTGCAACCAAAATAGTAAAAATACCATCGAAGACATCCAGTGCCGCGTGAAGGGCACCTTCCAAATCCTGTCCCTTTTCTTTCATCTGATAGGCAATAAAATGAGCGGCCATTTCACTGTCATTGATCGTCTTGAAGCGGACACCCAGGTTTTCAAGCTTGCGTCTCATGTTGAAGTAATTGGTAAACTGGCCGTTGTGGACGAGTGACAGTTCCGGATAGAGATAGGAAATAAACGGGTGGGCAAAGTTAATGTTTTCGACGCTTTCGGTTGCCAGCCGTACATGACCGATGCCATGGGTACAGGTGCCGGCTTTGATTTCATGGGCACTGGCTAGATCTTCGGCAGATCCCTGGTCCTTGTAAACCTTGATATGTTTGCCCACAGAGTGGACACAGAGATTTGGATGGGAGTCTATATCCCAGTGCAACTGGGTTATTTGAGCCGCATCCATCGTGACGCCGCCCTCAAAAAAAGTGAATACGCCCACCCCGGGATAAATTTTGGATTCAGTGACCTGACCGTGTTCTTGGATGATCTTATAAAGATCCTTTTCATACGCTGGATCCGTCATCGAGACCCGCAGCTGAATGTCATCGCGCTGTTCATAAATTGCCAGCCCGGTGGCGTCTCGTCCCCGGTGGACAAGCTCCTTGAGCATCTTGACGAGGTCGGATTCCAGGGTCTCACTTTGTCTGACGATAAGGCCTGCTATTCCACACATGGCGAACCTCCCATGGTTGTTGGTTATTTTTAAAGCTGGTAGGAGTATTCATTGAACTCCCAATCGGTAACATGCTTGCGGAAACGGTCCAATTCGTCTTCCTTCAGCGCGACAAAAGCTTGAACCAATTCCGGTCCCAAGGCCTCACACAGCACCTTGTCCGCTTTGAGCTCATCCAAGGCATCACGCAGATAAAAGGGCACGGTGTCATAGGTTCCCGGCTCGACACCGTAAATATCACCAACGGCATGTTCCCCCGGATCTATTTTATTCTCGATGCCGTCCAGACCGGCGGCAAAAGCGGCTGCAAAGGTCAAGTATGGGTTGGCAGATGCGCAGGGCGCACGATTTTCGACCCGGGTTGCCCCACCTCTTTCGTCGGGTACGCGGCAATAGACGGTTCGGTTGTCCAATCCCCATGCAAGGTAATAGGGAGCAAAAGAATCGGGAACGTAGCGTTTGTAAGAATTGATCGTGGGTGCAAACAGGGCGGACATTCCTTTCGCGTGAGCCATCTGTCCGCCGAGAAACCAGCGCATCAAGTCCGAAACCCCATATTGGCCTTTGGGATCGTCAAAAAGGTTTTTGCGGGTCTTGGGATCGCTCAGCGAAAGGTGAATGTGGTAACCGCTGCCGCCGCCGTCGGTTGTGGGTCGACCCATGAAGGTCAAGTGCAGATTGTTTTGAGCCGCGATCTCCTTGCAGACATATTTAAAGGTGAAGGTCTGGTCGGCCATTTTTAACGCTTCATCATACGTCCAGTTGATCTCATACTGGCTGGGGAAAAATTCATGGTTCAGATAGAGGACATCGATCCCCAACTGCAATAACGTGTTCTGAAGAAATCTTAAAATTCCCGATTTATCGCAGGTGGGGGTAAGCTGATAGACGTTGCTCAGGTTGGGGTTGTACAGTTCCGTGGGACTGCCGGCTGCCGGATCGAATAGGAAAAATTCAAGCTCAGAAGCGCATACGGCCCGCAGGTTCTTTTCTTGGTATTTTTTTAGAATCTGCTGCAGGACATAGCGGGGATCAACCGGGATGGGCTCGCCATGGCGGAAGGCATTGCCGATCAGCCGTGCGGTGCCCTCGAGATAGGGCAAAACAGCAAATGTATTCAGATCCGGCATGATCGTCATGTCTTTCCACTCGATTTCATAACCACATCCGGTCTCAGGAGCCACGTCGTTGCCAAGGTGAATGGCATAAATAGCCTGGGCGAATGCAAGACCCTCCTCTACTACCGCTTCCAGGTGTTTGACAGGCATTATTTTGTGGCGACAAACACCATAAAGATCCGGGTACTCTATCCGTAGTGTGTCTATGTTCTGCGCCTTGATAATTTCCTGAATTTCTTTTAGCTCCATAGTGATCATCCCTCCTGTCTTGGGATAAAGATGTAATAAAAA
>JASFSK010000274.1:0-6508 GCA_050114455.1 Desulfobacterales bacterium
GTGATGTGCTATAATTCGAACCCTAACTTGGTTGTATTAAGCATTTAAAAAATCACAAAAAAATTGAACCTTTGTATTTTAGTTTTGCTAGACGAATCTGAAATCCCCTGGAATTGTATGTTCCTCCTGGCTAATCTACACTCTAATCAAAGTAGAGATGTCGTGCCTTAGTCAAATTTTTAAGGTGGATAAAAGATTTAGGATTAGCGAATGAAATATCCACTTTTCCAGAAGGTTAGATATAGATGTTATGTTAACTTTCCCTAATCTATTAATTGCATTGCCTAATCTTCAATTTGGGATACTTCAGTAGGTGGCGCTCGAATAGCAGCTCAATTATTATCCTCCCGCAATCGGGGGAAAAAGGGAAACCACGTCCCCCTCATGCAACTGAGTGTTTAGTTTCCCCGGAAGATGGGAGAAATGGCGGCCGTTGATTAAGATCCGTATATGCCGGCTAAGGGTATGGGTTTCGTGATCGAAAATCATTTTCCTGAAATCCTCACCATACCTGATGGACAATTCGCGAAGCAAATCATCTACCGTCAGGCTGTCGCCCTCATAGTCAAAAACCGCCTGGGCATCCATGACGCTTTTTAGTGTCAGAAAGCCTTTGACGTTGATTCTCATCATACCCCTAAATTGGCCCTGAACGTTTCCATTTGCGATTGATATTGGGACAATTCTTCGGCCGACATTTCATCGGGAAACTGTACCTCGATCTGGGTCAGCGAGTCGACCACGTTATTGGCGTGGGGGGCGACGCCCAGAACACCCACTTTGCTGCCATGCTCCAGTTTAATATTGCCCAGCATAAAATCGGTGACAAACTTGCGTTCCTTGCGCAGGATTTTTTTCCAGACCTGGGGCGTGGCGGCCATCAGGTAATCGGCTTCTTTGGTCACATCCGCTTCCCTGAAAAATTCCAGTTTGGTCAGCTGGCCTTCTTCAAAAAAGGCACCGAATATGATGTCCCGGTCAATGCCCCAAGCCGGCTCGGCTTTGACCCGGTAGCACATTTTAGCAGACAGTTTTTTTAATTTTTCCTGCAGCGCCGGATTGGATTGATACAATTTAGCGCTTTCTTCAAGCCATTGGGGGGTGCAATACTGAATAGTTGCCATAATTCTACCTCCGTTTTCTTAAGTCTTGGTTCGTGTCTTGATTTATATTCTATTTACCGGTTAGCCTGCCTATTTCATTTTTGCGACGATCTCATCCCGCAGAGCCTTTTTGAAAAGCTTTTCGGTTACTGTCATCGGCAGCTCATCTCTGAATTCAACAAACTTGGGCACCGCATAGGAGGATAGATGCTCGCGGCAAAAATCCCGGATTTCATCAGCTGTGACCTTTCCCTTATAGTCATCTTTAAGTTGAATGACGGCCATCACTCGCTCACTGCCGGGGGTGTTCGGATCCGGCACGCCGATGGCCGCCGCCATGTGGATTGCCGGATGTTTGTAAAGGACTTCATCGACCGTGGTCGTGTAGACTTTCATACCGGATACATTGACCATGTCCTTGACCCGGTCGCTCAGATGAAAGTACCCGTCTTCATCCATATAGGCGATATCACCGGTATGCAGCCAGCCGTCAGCCGTCAGCCCAGAACCTTGCTCCGGCCAATAGCCTTTCATAATCTGCGGCCCGCGCACCACCACTTCACCGGGCTCACCGAACGGCACCTCTTCGCCGGTTTCCGGATTCACCAGCTTGCATTCGGTATCCGGCGAGGGAACTCCCATGCCGCTTTTTTCCTTGGCCATAAATCCGGTCACTTTGGAAAATGGGGAGATGTTAAAATGGGTCAAGGGAGAGGTTTCGGTTAACCCGTAGCCCTCCGAGACCGGGGTGCCCATTTCTTTTTTGATGGCTTCGGAAACTTCCCTGGGAAGCGGTGCTGCCCCGCAAATCGGCACCACGTTCATCTTGCCAACTTTGGCCTGGGCAATGCGCATCAGTTGGGTCGGCACGGTGGGGATCATAAACGGCCGGTATTTTTGGATGTATTCCACCAGCATCGGGGTGTCCCGGGGATCGGGCATCAGGATAACCCGTAATCCTAATCTGGCAGCGGCCTGATGGGTGTAATGTCCGTAAGAGTGGGACAGCGGAACCGGTAGAAAAACCGAGGCCTTGCCGGCCAGGCCTCTTAAAAGGGGCTTGAGCATCCAGGGAAAGCCCTGCAGAATGCAACAATGGCGATTGAAATGGGTCACCATCACCCCCTTGGGCAGGCCGGTGGCCCCGCCGGTAAAGGCCAGCTCGCACAGGTCCTCCTGCGGATCGAGGGCCACCGGGGTTGCCAGCGGTTCATTTTCTTCCAGCAGCTTGCGAAATTCGCAGACCCCCTCAGGCAGACTGCCGGATATTTCCTTGACATCGAATCCGGCGGTTGAAGTCACAATAACATGCTCAATGCCGCATTTGTCTTTTAAGCCCAGGATTCTTTCGAGTTGATCTTCGGCACAGATGATCACACGACTGCCTGAGCTGCCGACTTCATGCACCAACCCGTCATCGGTACGCAAAATACTGGTGGGAACTACCGCTGCACCGGCCTTTAAGACGGCCCAGTCGCTGATGATAAATTCCGGACAGTTCGGCAAAAAGACACACACCCGGTCCCCTTTTTGCACTCCCAGACCGATCAGGGCCGCGGCCAGTCTATCGGCTAGCGCTTTCAGCTCGCCGTATTTGATCTTACGCTCCAGAAAAAGCACCGCTGTCTGTCCCGGGTATTTGGCCGCGGCATCGTCCAGGACCTGATAGACCGGCTCCTGGGGAAAGGGTGCCAGGCTGTGATCGAGTTTGTAGGGGCCTAGTTTATAACTTTTAAGCCAGGGTTTATCTGCGTAAGTCATTTAGCTACCTCATATCGTCGGTGATGTCTTCAAGGCCGAGCTCGGCCAGTTTTCCGGCTGTGGGCTTGCCGGTATCCTTGTCCCAGCCGCGCATTTCGTAATAGGCATCCTTGAGCCTCTCTAAGGTCTCTTTGTCGATCACCATACCCTCGGCGGGCCCCTCTGGCAGAGGATCTTCCATCAAACGTCCGGGCAGCGCATCCGCCTCCCGGGTGATCCCTTCACGGACACAAAAAGCCCGCATGAGGTTGTAGATGCGCTCACCACTTGTTCTGAAATTCGCCACCGAAAAATCCCAGCCGGTGGCATGGGAGATGAGCTGGACATAGTCTTCAGCAGGCAGCAAAATCCCCATGAATTTGCAGGCCCCGATGCAGTCAAACATGGTCAGGGCATTTTCCAGATCGATGACGACCCTGGCCTCGGCCGGATTGGCCACGAAGGGATCCTCGATCGTGCTGTCTTCCACCAGCAGGAACGGGGCATCGATAAAAGTCGGCCCCTGGACATAGGCCGTGATGTGATCCCCTCCGCGATTGGCGGTGACATACCCCAGGCCGGTGATTTTGGCAGCCCGCGGATCATAGGCCGGCAGCTCAAGCCCCTTGACATGCATGGCAAAGTGCTCGGACCCCTGTCCCAATTTTTCCGACATGGCCTTGCTGCCCTCGGCTAGAAGGTTACCGATACCTTCACGGTTGGCAATTTTTTCAATCAGGCTTACAACCAGCTCACCGTCACCGAATTGGAGCTCCAAACCGTCGGTTTGCTCCTGGGTCAGAATCCCCTTCTCATAGCATTCCAGGGCAAAGGCGATCGTCGAACCGGCGGTAATCGTGTCCAGGCCGTACTCATTGCACAGGTAATTGGCCATGGTAATCGCATTCATATCGGAGACACCGCATTGAGCCCCGAGGGTGTTGGTCGTTTCATACTCAGGGCCTTCACCCCTTTGGCCCTCCCATTGCCCCTCACGTATCTCGGTTCCCCGACCGCAGGAAATGGGGCAGGCAAAGCAATTGACCCCTTTAACAAAAACTTTCTCGGTCAGGGCTTCGCTGTTGACCTCCTCTATGTCTTCAAAGACCCCCTGCTGCCAGTTGCGAGTGGGATAGCCCCCGCGGGCATTGACCATGTCGGAGACCATATTGGTGCCAAAGGCTTCAAACCCTACTTTGAGCATGGACTCATCCAGCAGCTCGATCTGCTTTTTGGCAATTTCCTTAAAGGTGTCTTTATCGGCCAGCTCGATACCTGTTTTACCGCCGCAGGCAATCGCTTTCAGCCGTTTGGCGCCCATCACCGCCCCTAATCCGCAGCGACCCACCGCCCGGTGTTTGTTATTCATAATCGCCGCATAACGCACCTGATTCTCTCCTCCCGGTCCGATGGATGCTATGGTCAGTTTCTTATCGGAAGTCTGCCGGATCGAGTCCTCGGTCTCCGGAACGATCCTCCCCCACAGCTCGGAGGCATCACACAGCTCGGGCTGGCCGTCGACTATTTTCAAATAGACCGGCTGGGGTGACACACCCTCAAAAATGATACCGTCATACCCGCTGCGTTTCAATGCCGGCCCGAAACTACCGCCCGAATTGCCATGCCCCCAGATGCCGGTCAAAGGGGATTTGGCCACGACCGAATAGCGGGCGGCACTGGCCGAGGCAGTGCCGGTTAATGGTCCGGTCATAAATATCAACTTATTCTCGGCACCGAGGGCATCGACACCTCCGGGGACCTCATCGTAAAGATAGCGGGTGGCAAGACCCGCCCCCCCGATGAACTTCTCGGCCCAGTCCATTCGCAGATCTTCGGTTTCAAATTTACCTTCCGACAAATCGATCCTCAATATTTTACCCATATATGCATTGATCATGGCTGCTTCTCCTTTTTTAATATCTTTTACGCTGTCTTTTCCGGCATTTGAGCCATAATATACTCAGACAAAGCCGTAATCGTCAGGCTTGGATTTACCCCGAGGTTTGCCGGCACCACCGATCCGTCCGCCACAAACAGGTTGGGGTAGCCGAATACTTCACCATTAAACCCGACTACCCCCATATCCGCTGATTCACCCATGCAGCATCCGCCCAAAATATGCGCCGTGGTGGATGCATTGAATGCGGCTTCAGGAATAAGGCTTAGCGGTACCCCGTTCATTTTCTTTGCCAGTCTTTTGGTCACCTCGTTAGCGATGGGGATATAGGCCGGGGCCCGTCGCATACCTTCAGGCACCGTAGAATTCATGCTGCGCCTGCCCAGCCGCCACCATCGGGGCTTGTAGTCCAGCTTGAGGTAGTTTTCATCTGTCTGCATGACCAGCACAACTGTCGTGGAGGCGGCTGTCCCCAGCGGCCACAAAAGTTGTATAAACCGAATGGGGTGTTTGGCAATTTCGACTAGAAATCTAAACATACGCGGAATTTTTCCGCCGCCATCGCTCATAAGCGTTAGAAGATTCAGCAAAACATCGGAACCTTTATTGTAGCGCACCATCTCTATGTGAGTGGTATCGTCCGCATAAATTCCGGAAGTGATGGCGATTTGATCGTTCCAATCGACGCTTTTATCCCTTGATTTTACCCCCAGAATTGCTTCCGAGTTTGTTCGAACGATATTGCCAAGCTGATTAGAAAGCTTCGGCAACAAACCCTCCTGCTTGCACTTCATTAGAAGTTTGACCGACCCCAACACCCCGCCACTGAAAACCACCCCACGGGCACGCAATGTATTTGCGGGGTGCAAAATTCCCGTGGATTTCTTTGTGAATATCTCATAGCCACCATTGCAGGGGCGGACACCGGTGACCTCGGTTTCGGGAACAATTTTGGCGCCCAAACCCTCCGCCAGATGCAAATAATTTTTATCCAGGGTATTCTTGGCGCCAACAGGGCAACCGACCATACAGGATCCGCAAAACGTGCAGCCGGTGCGATCCGGCCCTTTACCATCAAAATAGGGGTCCGGTACCGTCTCATCTGCTGTTCCGAAGAAAATTCCGACATCGTTTTTGTGAAAGGTATCTTCACCACGCATTTCGATACCGACTTCCTGGAGGTATTTATCGGCAATCCCGATCTGGGGACTGGGATTGGCACCCAGCATCTTTTTGGCTTTGTCATAATGGGGCATCATTTTGGCTTTCCAGTCACCCGGGCCCCATTCCGGCCGCTCAAACACCTCATCCGGCGGAACCAGCAGCTGGTTGGCATACACCAGACTGCCGCCGCCGACGCCACCGCCATGGAAAATAAGCACATGTTTTAACTGGGTCAGCATCTGGTAACCGTAACACCCGAGCCGAGGGAGCCACATATATTTGCGCGTATTCCAGTTGGTTTTGGGAAAGTCTTCCTTCTGAAAGCGCTTGCCTTTTTCCAGTATACCCACTTTGTAACCCTTTTCTGACAGCCTCAGTGCTGAAACACTGCCCCCAAAACCCGACCCAATAACGATGTAATCATAGTCATATCCGTTTGGTTGCCCCATGGATTATACCTCCTGTATTTTCAATATGATAAATATAGCCGATTCTGAAACAGGGATACGGAACCATCATGTAAAGATTTAGCGAACCGGTGTTGTGCAAAGATCTAATAGAATAATCTTCACTGCAGAGTGCCATCGACTAGGCCCAGTAAAAG
>JASFSK010000275.1:0-6479 GCA_050114455.1 Desulfobacterales bacterium
GTCCGGTATGATTACGTCGGAAATCGGCCTTATCGAAATACCCCATATCTGGGCGCCGGCCTCTTTGGACGACTTGGCTGATGGCATTAAAAAAGTCCATGCTGCAACGGTATTCCCTGTCGATATACCGGTTTATTTTATTCGTGGCATTAAAAACGTCTTCAATCCGGAAACCATCGACCTTGTAGATGTCGGCACCCTCGATTTCATGCGGGGCGAGGAAACCCAGGTGGCCGGCATATTGTCGGAGCAGGGCCTACCATTGCCGTCTACGGTGGTGGTATTATCCTCACACACCAAATTTATACCCATCAATGCAGATCAGAAGATCCTTGGCAGCCTTACAACGGTTTCAGGACAGGTCTACGAGGCTATCATCAAAGAGACATTCATCGGCAAATCCATCCGGAATCCAGATAATGAGAGCAGCTTGGACTATTTTTCGAATGATGTTGTCGAAACCGCCCACCGTTGGGTTTCACGCTCAGGGTTTCTGCGTTCCCTCCTGATGCCGCGTTTTATGGACACCCTCGTAAAAACCCGTTGGCACGAACGCAAGCTGTTTGTCGAAGCGGCCATTGCAACCGAAGACATGCGCGCCGTCAATGGCTTTAAAGCCATGGGATTTCCCGAAAAAACGAGCTACATTTTGGTTGGAGATCCCATACGATGCCGTATTTATGAATATTTATTGAAGGAAAAACTGAAAATTGCAGATTCTGTATCCAGCATCACCGATGTCACTAAAATCGATACGCTGAGCATCAAGGGTGCCCTTTTTCTAGCCCGAAAAGGCGGCCTATTAAGGAGCTGATCATGCCTGATTATAAAGTCGTATTCACAGATTATTACTACCCGGACAATCAAAAAGAGCGCAACATATTAATGCAGTTGGGGAATGTTGAAATAGTCGACGGCATCCGTATTCAACCCGGAGGCTTCCTGAATGAAAACGATATTATCGCCCATGCCCAAGATGCCGATGCCGTTATCGTTCAATTTGCGGCCATGACTGAAAAGGTAATCGAAAGTCTTCAAAAGTGCCGCATCATCGCCCGTTATGCAATCGGTGTCGATTCGATCGATCTGGCAGCCGCAGCAAAAAAAGGAATCGCGGTAGCCAATGTACCTGATTACTGCATCGAAGAGGTCTCGGATACAGCGGTTGCGCACATACTTAACTGCACCCGGAAAGTATCACTGGCCAATGACCTGATTCATGCGAAAAAATGGGCCTATGAAGAGATTAAGCCGATCCAAAGACTTGCCGGGCTTACCGTTGGTCTTGTCGCCTTTGGCAACATTGCTCGTCGAACCGCTGAAAAGCTCAGAGCGTTTAATGTCCACTTGATGGCCTATGATCCATTTTTCAGCGACGATCAAACCTATGAATGGGTTGATTTCGTACCGCTCGAAACCCTACTGGCGCAAGCGGACATCGTGTCCATTCATGCCCCGCTGACACCCGAAACCAAGCATCTGCTGAACCAAGAAAGATTTAGCCTTATGAAAGACGGTGTCATCGTCATCAATAGTTCGCGCGGCGAGTTGATAGATGAAAAGGCTTTGCTGGGAGCTTTGGAAAGTGAAAAAGTTGCCATGGCTGGGTTAGACGTTCTCGAGGGCCCGGACAGTGAGTATGACCGATCGGCCTTGTTGGATCATAGTGATAAGGTGTTTATCACACCCCACATGGGATGGTATTCTGAACAATCCATTGCCGATTTGCAAACCAAGACGGCCAGCAATGTATATGAGATGTTAGCAAACGGCAAACCCCTTTATCCGGTCATAGGATGACAACCGCTATAACCGTAATAAATTATTAATATGGAGCGTAGAACATGGATACATTGTCGGCTATTTTATCGAGAAGAAGTATTCGCAAATTCACCAAAGAAACTGTATCAGACCAAATTATCACCGAATTATTAGAAGTTGCCATGAGTGCCCCGTCTGCAGGCAATGAACAGCCATGGCACTTTATCGTTATCCGGGATCGCCAGATTCTTGATGCTATCCCCAAATACCATCCTTATTCTCAATCACTTACAGAATCATCGGTAGCCATCATGGTCTGTGGTGACCCACAGCTGGAGCAGTATGAAGGCTGTATGGTACAGGATTTATCAGCAGCTACAGAGAATATCCTCATTGCCGTTCAAGCCAAAGGGCTGGGGGCTGTCTGGCTGGGTCTTCATCCGGTCAAAGAAAGGATTGATGGCGTCCGGAAACTGTTGAACATCCCACGAGATGTAATTCCCCTGTGTGTGATCCCCATAGGGTATCCAGCGGAACAAAAGCCGCCGGCCAATCGATACGACCAATCAAGAATTCATCACGACAAATGGTAGCATGTCGGCCTACCGAACATGTACGATTAAAAACCCAAAGCCCGCGGCAGCCAAAGCGTAAGCCCGGGAAAATAGGTGATGATGGCCAAAACTCCGATATAATGCAAAATGAATGGCAGCGCTTCTCTTGAGATTTCTTCCAATTTTACATCACTGATACTGCAAGCGGCATACAGACAAACACCCAGAGGTGGCGTGCATAAACCAATGCAAAGATTTACAATCATGATGATTCCGAAATGAAGCGGATCAAAGCCCAAATTAATCATAGCCGGAGCAAAAATAGGGCCGAACAAAATAACCGCTGCGCCGGTCTCAAAAAACATACCAATGAAAATGAAAAAGACATTTACCAGAGTGATGACAATCCATTTGTTGTCGGATATTCCCTGCAAAACATGAAGAAGGGTGGTGGGGACATGTAAGATTGACAGTACCCATTTAAAGGAGATCGCGACCGCTATAATCAGGAAAATATACGATGATTTAACACCTGCTTGTAGAAGGCAATGCCATATATTATTGAAATTAAGTTTACGGTATATAACCAATCCTAAAAAGAAGGCATAAAACACCGCTACTGTGGCTGCTTCAGTGGGTGTAAAAACCCCTCCCAAAATACCACCGATAATGATGATTGGCATGATCAGGGCCAAAGTACTGTCACGGGTGGCAACAGCAATTTTGCGGAAACTTGTAGGATGCGGTCGCTTGGGGTAATTGCGTCTGCGCGCCAGCCAGCCCACATAGACAAAATCGACAAATAAAAATAATACTCCCGGTAAAATACCGGCGGCAAATAGTCCGGCAATTGAAACGCCCATGATGGAACCATAAATGACCATTATAATGCTGGGAGGTATAATGGGACCCACCAGAGAGGAAGTTGCCGTAATTGCGGCAGCAAAAGGTTCATCATACCCTTGTTTTTTCATGGCTGGGATTTCAATGGAGCCTAACGCAGCGACATCGGATACGGCCGCACCGGAGATGCCCGCAAACAGGAAACTGGCGATCATGTTGGCGTAGGCCAAAGAACCACGAACTTTACCTGCCAACTCGTCTGCCAAACGCAGGATACGGTCGGTAAGACCGCAGGCATTCATCAATTCACCGGCCAGCATAAAAAACGGCACGGCCATTAAGACAAAATTGTCAATACCATTGTACATGCCGCGAGCCAACTGCAGATAGAAATACTCATTGCCCTGCAATAAAAAATAGAGAAGTGCTGAGCATCCCATTGATACCGCGACCGGCATACCCAAGAGCATTAAAACAAAAAACAAACCAATAATAAGAATGAGTGTCGTCGGTTCCATGAACAACCTTTACTTCAAGTAGAGAGTATGAATTAGCATACCGTGCTAGTGTCTTGTTCCCGGTTAAAATCTTTGAATAGGTTGATGAATATCTGCAAAAAGCAAAAAAAACAGCCCACCGGGATACCTGCATAAGGAACAGCCAAGCTCATATCAACCACCGGTGAAGCTGTGGGCAGGGCTTGAACCGCAAATTTAGAACCATAAACAACGGTAAATCCGAAAAAAACAAGGGCTGCCAGATCGGTAAAAACAACGATCCATTTTCTAATCTTTCTGGGGGTGCGGTCTATGAGAAAATTAAGTCCCACATGCTCTCGATTCCGAAACGCGATGCTCGCGGCAATCAGTGCCATCCAGACCATATTGTAACGTGCTATTTCTTCTACCCAAAAAGGGGCGGAACTCACCACGTATCGCTGGACGGTTGCATAAAAAACAATGATGCTCATGATTGTAATCGAGATCACCACAAATACCATGGAAACAATATTTAGATATTTTTCAAAGACCAGAAGCTTTTGTAACATTTTAAGTGCTCCTAATAAGATTTGAATGCGCAGCCTTTTCCATAATTAATTTGATAAGGATATAAATTAGGCAATAAACGATTAAACCAATGATGCCTTAAACCACTATAACATTCGTATTATCACGGATCTGAACCCCGAACTCCTAAGGTCGGAATTCCTCTGCAGGCTAATAAGGATGAAATAAACCCCTTTGTTGCATAAACAACATGGCAAAAACTATTTAACAATTTGAAATTATATTAAAAAATGAAACGCTAACACTATTTTCTGGAATTCTCAAATAGTGAATTCGAAAGATGAGACCGATTTTGCCATGTTGTTTACCTTTCAGGAACGCCGGAGGACTTCAGCTTCTGTGTTGTCAAGGGTTCGAAGTAAAGAACTACGACGTCACCCTTGACGCCTGGAATCTGAAGCCCTCCGACGTTTGCAGCGTTAGGGTAAAATGGCTGGCTCCACCCATGTTAAATAGGTCACATGAATGAGCATTTCCCTTTACTAATCGAAATGGTTGATAAGGAAGTTATCTGTCTATCTGTATTGGATTGAAAAGGCATGAAATCGGCCAAAGACATCCATCATCTTTGGCCGTTTCAATTATACAATGTTTCACAGGTATGTTATTTTGTTATGTTTAATAGCCGAATTTCTTTTCAGCATCTGCAACGGCTTGTAAGACTTTATCGACCCATTCGCTATCGATATTATCTTGTGCGCGCAACCACTCGATTACCGGTTTTTGTGCCAGGGTCTTGAATTGGTTGTATTCTTCTGGTGTGGGTTTATATAGTTCCAATCCTTTTTCTTTAAGATAATTGATACCATTTAATTCCGTGGTCCGGCAGATGCCGCGTGTCATCACATCCATGACACGTCCAGCGGACAAAATTGCGTCTTGCAGGGACTTATCTTGCTTGCTAAACCACTTATCATTTACCATGTGAATTTGCATACTGTAAACATGTCCATCCAAAACAACATATTTTTGGACTTCTTCCAGTTTGCCCAACATAATGGTTGGTATAGCATTTTCTTGGCCATCGGCCACACCTGTTTGAAGCGCTGTATACAACTCTGTCCATGCCACGGGAATCGGGTTGGCGCCCAAGGCTTTGACCATCGCCATATGTGCGGGTATCGACATGGTTCTAATTTTAAGCCCCTTCATATCGGCAGGCGATTTCACTTTTTTCTTACTAGTGGTAAAGTTACGGAATCCCCCGTTTTCCGCCCAGGTGATAAACCGAAGGCCGGTTTTTTTTCGGATATCCTCACGCATTTCTTGGCCGAACCATCCATCCAGCACTTCATAGGCAATATCATGGGATCTGAACAGATAGGGAATCGCCAATACCTGAATATTGGGGTAAAATACGGAGAAAATGCCTTCGGCAGTCTCTGTAAATTCAAGCACACCGGCTTGGCACTGCTCAACGATAGATTTACCCTTACCAAGAACAGCACCTCCATGAAGCTCCAATTTCATTTCGCCATTGGTAGCTTCTTCAATGGATTGAGCAAGATAGCGGGCCGGAGCATAAACGTAATTGTTCCAGTCAATCAGATCGTCTGCTGCCCAACGGACAACTTCTGCAGCACCTGCGCCGGTCACCAGCCCTAAGATCAACATTACGGATAAACCAAACACGATAGCCTTTTTCATTATCTAACCTCCTTTTGGTGGGTTGAATTGAATCAGTGGCTTACAAAACCACACTTCGTATTGTCCGCCATTTATCAATGGCTAAGATTAATCTGTGCACTTGGGTTTGTTAGAGACATACTTTTTATCGATGACTATAAAATCAAGTTAAAACCGACTGTCATCAATCTATGCCGGCCAGCCGTTTGGCTGCTTTTGTTCGATTTTCTAAATCGCACTCCCTGAGAATGGTCACCCGGTGGGCTTCCGGTGATCCGCCCCCATGGATATCGGAGATGGTGTCGGCACTCTCCATGGCCATTTTCTCGACCAAACGATACATCTTCATGCGATCTTCCACGGATGTGCCTTCGGCCCCTTTGAGATATTTTTTCAGCAGGCCGCCGATCTCCGGATTCTGAATATCCTTGTCCGAAGGCAGGTCCGCCACAAACCCACCGGCGATATCGATCATCAAGCGCGTGGCTTCGGCCATCTCACGTCCTTCATGAATCTTGGAGGCATTGGCGAGGACGGTATCAATGAAATAAGTCCCGGATGGCTGGCAGCGTCCCTCGTAAGATGCTGCCAGGCTGCATCCGTACAAGGTTTCGGATCTATGAATCAT